>DAOUBO010000027.1:0-1676 GCA_034432695.1 Anaerolineae bacterium
GCCGTCTTCTATCAGATTTTCCCCGACCGCTTTGCCCGAAGCGACCGTGTGCCCAAACCGAACAATCTGGAAAACGAAGTGAAGTGCCATCGTCGTTTGTAGTCAGGCACGAAACGAAGTGAAGTGCCGTCGTTTGTAGTCGTTTGTAGTCAGGCACGAAACGAAGTGAAGTGCCGTCGTTTATAGTCAGGCACGAAACGAAGTGAAGTGCCGGCTTGTAGTCAGGCACGAAACGAAGTGAAGTGCCGTTCCGTTCAGGAGGTATACGATGAAAGCAGACGCCATCTTCACGGCGGCCAATCAGGGGAAGGCGCTGGAGGCCCTGGAGACCTGCTTCCAGGACGCGAACGGCGACCTGGAGGAGCAGCGGTTCTGCTGCTTCCTGGCAGACCGGCTGGGGGTCTCCCCGGAGGATCCGAATCTGCCGGAGAAGTTGCGGGAGCGGCTCTCGGTCTGCCCGGTCATCCTGCCGCGGTAGTGCCGATGTGAGTTCGCCCGGTTGAACCCGTGGTTTCGGGCAGCGGTCGCGGGCGCTCCACCGGGCCCGCCACCGAAGGGCGATGCGCGCGTGTCGGGATAGGGGTGGCGGCTTTGGTCGTCACCCCTGTTCTTTTAACGGACTGGGTTTCCCGAAACTCCTGAAGCGCGGTACAATAGGCGGCGCCGGAGACGCATCCCGGCAATCTCCGTCGGAGGTGAATCCGATGAGTTTCCGTACGCCGGAATGGGTGAGGGACGCCGTCTTCTATCAGATTTTCCCCGACCGCTTTGCCCGAAGCGACCGTGTGCCCAAACCGAACAATCTGGAGCCCTGGGATAGCCCGCCCACCCTCTACGGCTTCAAGGGCGGGGACCTGATGGGGGTCCTGGAGCGTCTGGACTATCTCCAGGACCTGGGGGTGAACGCCATCTACTTTAACCCCATTTTTCAGTCCACTGCCAACCACCGTTACCACACCCACGACTACTACCGGGTGGACCCGATTCTGGGCGGGGATGAGGCCTTTCGGAAGTTGCTGGACGAGGCCCATCGGCGGGGGATTCGGATCGTTCTGGACGGGGTCTTCAACCACGCCAGCCGGGGGTTCTTCCAGTTTAACCACATCCTGGAGAACGGCCCGGCGTCGCCATACCTGGACTGGTTCATCGTCAAGGGTTTCCCGCTCCACGCCTATTCGGCCCGGCGGAAGCCCAACTACGAGGCCTGGTGGGGGTTGCGGGCCTTGCCCAAACTGAACACCGACAATCTCCAGGTCCGGGAGTTCATTATGGGCGTCGCTGAGCACTGGCTTCGGGAGGGGATAGACGGCTGGCGGCTGGACGTCCCGCTGGAGATCCGGACTCCCGGCTTCTGGGAAGAGTTCCGCCGTCGGGTGAAGGCGGTCAGCCCCGAGGCGTATATCGTTGCCGAGATCTGGGACGAGGCCCCGGACTGGCTTCAGGGCGATCACTTTGATGCCGTGATGAACTACGTTTTCACCCGCGCGGTCTGGGGCTTCTGCGGCGGAGACGCGCTGGATACCTCTTTCCGTCCCGGCGGCTTCCGCCTCCGCCCTCTTTCCGGAACGAAGTTCGCTGCCGAGATAGACCGTCTTCTGGCCCTCTATCCCTGGGAGGTAACACTGGTCCAGTTGAACCTGCTGGGAAGCCACGACACCCCGCGCGTCCTGACGCCC
>DAOUBO010000028.1:0-1548 GCA_034432695.1 Anaerolineae bacterium
GGGGGGGAAGGTGCCGCCCGTCCGGGGGGGGAGCCGCGGGCGGGCCAGCAGCAACATCGTCATCAACTGCATCGCGGTGGCGAACTTCATATCCAGCGCCCCGCGCCCCCAGACGTAGCCGTCCACGGCCTCGCCGCCGAAGGGGTCGTGCTCCCACTTCTCCGGCTCAACCGGCACCACGTCCAGGTGGGAAAGGAGCAGCAGCGGCGGCGCCTCCCCGCTCCCCCGGTAGCGGGCAACGACGTTCCCCCGCCCCGGCGCCGATTCCAGCACCTCCGGGTCGTACCCCTCGGCGGAGAGCACCTCCGCCAGATACTCCGCCGCCGGCTTCTCGTTCCCCGGCGGGTTGACCGTGGGGATACGGATGAGGGCCTGCAGATGACGGACGGCCTCAGCGGTTATCTCGTCCCAGGGAATCGCTGCTCTCTCCAGGCTCATACACCTCTCCTGCAATGCAGGCGCAGATTGATGCAGATGAACGCGACGCTTACCCGCGCTTGTCTGCGCCCCTGGCAGAAGGCCGGCGGGCCAGGAAGAGGATGGCCTCCAGCACCCCGCCGCCGATCGCCAGCGCCTTGTCCGAGATGGTGAAACAGTGGGCGACAACGGCCCGCGGGTCCACGTCCCCCACCTTCATCCCCGCGTGGACGGCCAATCCGTCGTGGAGCAGGCCCCGCAGGACGCCATCCAGTTGAGAGACGACGGGGGCATCGCCCACATAGGCCACGACCTCCCCGGCCCGTACCCGGTCGCCGATGGCGCGGACTCCCTGGAAGAGGCCGTCTTTCGGCGCGCGCAGAACCCGCCGCGCGCTTTCGCCGCCCACTTCGCCGGGGACCCCCGTATTCGGCTCCGCGCTCCCCTCCAGGATGACCCGCCCCAGGTTATGGCCCCGGTTGGTCTCCACGACGGCGTGGCAATCTACCCCGGCCGTGAACCCCGGCCCCAGCGCGACGACAATGGGCGCGTCGGTGATACGCGTGCCGGTGTTGCGTTTGGCCATAATGGCGTCCACCACCGCCGTGGGGCGCAGACGCGCGACCCATTCCGCCTGCGGGTCCACGACCACGGGGACCTCGTCGGCGGCCCAGGCGGCCCGGATGCCGGCTTCATCCTCCACCCGCCGCGCGGTGACGCCGTCCACCGTGATGCTCCCCTCGTAGACCGCCGAGGCGAAGGCAACGGCGCGACGAATAACCGTGGGCTGGGCCGTCTCGGTCACCAGAACGCGAAACCCGCAGCGGTGGAGCCGCCAGGCGACGCCGGTCCCCAGGTCGCCCCCACCCTTGACGATCACCAGGACTTTATCCAGACCGAGCATGTCTATCCCTGCGGAGTGGGTGTGGGGGTCGGGGGTATCTCCAGCCACAGAAACTGACGGGTTACTCCCGGATCGGACGCGACGGTGTACACTCCCGCCCGGACCTCCCGGACGACGCGGACCTCCCACCGGAACTCCCGGCTCTGGGAACCCGGAGGCGGGAAGAGGTCGCGCTGGGGGGAGTGCGGGGCGCGGTGCCGCGCGGCGTCCTGAATCCGGCGCTGAGC
>DAOUBO010000029.1:0-1990 GCA_034432695.1 Anaerolineae bacterium
CCTCTTGAAGTGCGGATTGTCGGCAAAAACCGCCTCTGGCAGGCATTTTTGAGGCAGCCAATCCTGACATCGGAGCGGTCGCTTGCGAAAAAGTGTCAACCTATTCTGAACCATCCCCCGTGGGCCGAAATGAATGTCGGCTTACATCTGTATGGGTGGCCTGTAGGCCGAAATGAAATTTCGGCTTACATCATATGTATGGGTGGCCCGTAGGCCGAAATGAATGTCGGCTTACATCCCGGCGGTTTATCCAAAGCCCATTCCCGAAGCGATGGGAGGTGAACGGTGGCCGAAGAACTGGACCGATGGTTTTCCCGTCCCCCGGCTCCGCCGCCGGCCCCCCGACGGCTCGGCATCGTCGTTGGCGGAAGCCTCTCCAAAGGGCTGGTGGTGAAACTGGACCCTCAGACCGTCATTGAGGGGCTCGCGGTCGGGCGGTATGTCGTTGTCCACGGGCGCACGGGGCGCCGTTTCTTCTCCCTCATCAACGACGTCGCGCTGGACGCCACCAACCCCCTCATAGAGAAGACGCCCCCGGACGCCTCCGACCCCTTCATCGCCCAGGTCCATCGGGGAACGACGACCTTCGGCCGCATCCACGTCGCACCGATGCTGGTGCTGGAACCGGGAGAAACGGAGCCCAAACCGGTCAAAACCGTCCCGGAGCACTTCTCCGAGGTCTACGAGGCGACACCGGAGGACGTGGCTCTTGTCTTCGGCCGGAGGGATAAGCCGGGGTATTTCGCCATCGGCGAGCCGCTGGACATGGCCGGGATTCCCGTCACGCTCAATCTGGAGCGGTTTGTGGAGCGGTCGGCGGGAATCTTCGGGAAAACGGGAACAGGCAAGTCCTTCCTCGCCCGCATCCTCCTGGCCGGGATCATCCACCAGGACATCGCCGTCACCCTGGTCTTTGACATGCACAACGAGTACGGCTGGAAGAGCCAGGATGAGTCCCGGCGGGAGATCAAGGGCCTGCGGCAACTCTTCCACACAAAGGTCGCCGTCTTTACCCTGGACGAGGAATCCTCCCGACGGCGGGGGAGCAAAATTGACGGCGCCGTTTACATCAGTTACGAGCAGATAGAGCCGGAGGATGTGGACGGCCTCTCCAACCTGCTGGCCCTCACGGACGTCCAGGTGGGTGCCCTGTACTTCCTCCGACGGAAACTGGGCCCCCGCTGGCTCGTCCGGTTGCTGGACGAGGAGGACCCGCTGGACGAACTCCGGGATGCTCTGGAGCGGGGAACCCTGCACGGCGGCACGCTGGGGGCCATCCAGCGAAAGTTGAACCTCTTCCGGCGCTTCGGCTTCCTCCGGGAACAGGTACCGGAAGACCCCGTCCGACGGATTCTGGAGTACCTGGATGGGGGGGTCAGCGTTATTCTGGAGTTCGGCCGATACGGGAACAGTCTGGAAGCCTACATCCTGGTCGCCAACTATATCACCCGCCGCATCCACGAACACTACGTCCGCCGCAAGGAGGCGGCTCAGGGCGGGCGCGGGGAGGAGCCCCGCCCGCTGGTCATCACGGTGGAGGAGGCGCACAAGTTTCTGGACCCCGCCGTCGCCCAACACACGATCTTCGGGACCATCGCCCGGGAACTGCGCAAGTACAACGTGACCCTGCTGATCGTGGACCAGCGGCCCAGCGGGATTGACCCGGAGGTGATGAGCCAGATCGGAACACGGGTGACATGTCTTCTGGACGATGAGGCGGATATCCGGGCCGTCTTTTCGGGCGTGGCCGGAGCCGCGCCGCTCCGGGAGGTCCTGGCCCGGCTGGACACGCGCCAGCAGGCGCTCATTCTGGGCCACGCGGTGCCGATGCCCGTCGTTGTGCGGACCCGCCCCTACGACGAATCGCTCTACGCCGAGGTCGGCGGAGCCGAGGCCCCGCCGGAGGCGGTGCTGGAGCGGGGGCGGGCGCTGCTGGGGAGAGAGGAGGTGGACCTGTAGCGGGGCTGGAACGGGGGGGCGGGGCCGCCTC
>DAOUBO010000030.1:0-2801 GCA_034432695.1 Anaerolineae bacterium
GCATAAAAAATCATTAGAACCAGCAAGCCGAAGACGAACGTTGGGAAAGACCAGCCGACGATGCTGAAAACACGAGCGACCTGGTCAAAGAAACGGTTGTGTCGTACAGCGGACTGGACTCCCAGCCAGATACCCACGCCAATGATGGGTACCACAGCCCAGAGAGCCAGTTCGGCGGTTGCCGGGAAACGCTGGGCGATCAGGCTGGCAACCGGCTGAGAACCCACACGGGAGTACCCCAGGTCGCCCCGGAGAATCCCCCCTACACGCTGGCCCGTCACCGGGTCAATCCGGCCCACCAGCCAGTGCCAGTACTGGATGTAGATGGGCTGGTCCAGGCCGTATCTTTTGATAATCCCTTCCACCGCCCCTTCAGTATGGGGGATTTCCCGAACGTAGAGAGCGGAACGCTCCACGGGGCTGAGAAACTGCAACAGCCCAAAGATAATGATGGTGACTCCAAACAACAGGACCGGCAACAGCAACAACCGACGGATGATATAAGCGGTCATCGGTTTCCCTCGGTTCAGGAAAGTTGGGGCAGGGGTGAACGCTCACCCCTGCCCCGAGGGTAGCAGCGCTTATTTCTTGGAGAGGGCGTAGAAGTACTGGCCCGGGTAGATGGGGTTGTAGTACCAGCCCTGAACCCAGCGCTGCTCATAGCGGCGACCCGTCGCCACGGCCAGGATGATCTGGGGGGCCAGGTCGTAGACCTTCTGGTTGAGTTCCTGGTAGATGGCCTGCCGCTTGGCTGGGTCGGTCTCCATCACCCCCTGGTAGATCAGTTTCTTGAACTCGGCAACGGCATCCTCCGGCAGGCTCTGCCGGCGCCCGTAGGTGCCGATCAGGTAGGGCACGTACCAGTTGTGGGGGTCGTGGATGTCCTCCAGCCAGCCGCTGATGAACAGTGGCAGGGTCCGGGCCCGCTGGTTGCGCAGGAACGTCGGCCAGGGCAGACCCACGATCTCCACCTGGAACTTGTCGTTCACCTGGGAGAGGTTGGACGCCAGGATCTCCGCAACGGTCTGCCGGACGACGTTACCCGTGTTGTAGGCGATCTGGAGCCGGAAGCCGACGTTCCAGACATCGTCTTCATCCTGGCCCGCCGGGATGCCATCCTTATCCACATCGGCCAGTTTGAACTCCTCGGCGCACTTCTCCAGGTCAAAGGTGTAGTGCGGGCCGTTGGGATCGTAGCCGATCATCCCCGGAATGGCGATCCCGGTGGACTGGATCCCCTCACCCACCAGCGCGTCCTGGATATAGGTATCCCAGTCAAAGCAGTAGTTGAAGGCCTTGCGGATGTGGACGTCGGAGAAGAAGTCCGGCGGGATACCGTTGCCATCCAGTTTGCCGCTGCCGACGAAGGGGTTCCCACCTTCCGGAACGTTGATGTTGAAGTTCAGGAAGACATCCGTCCGGGAGACAGTGGGGAAGCCGATGTAGAGGCGGAAGGGCCCATCCCCCACGACCTCGCAGGGATCAAACTCGCCCTTCTCGTTGTTCCACACGCACTTCTCCCCCACCAGCGGGTCCACCTGGCTGACGTCCTGGCGGTTCACCGCTACCCAGTCCGCGTCTCCAGCCTGGAACATCGCGAAGCGGGTGCCCCATTCGTCCACCTTCTTGATGACCACCCGCTCCAGTTTGGCCGGGCCGCTCGGGCCGCCTTCCCAGGCCGGCTCGGTGCGCCAGTAGTTCTCGTTCCGCACCAGGACGATCTCCTGACCCGGCGTCCAGTGGTCCAGTTTGAAGGGCCCGGTACCGTTAGCGATGGAGGTGAAGGGATCGTTCTCCGAGGCCATACCATAGAACTTGGCCCATGTGTCGCAGGAGCCATCCCAACCACCCTTCTCAATGACCCACTCCTTGTCCATAACGGAGCCCCAGGTCTGAGCGATGGTGGCCAGGAACGGGCCCCAGGGCTGGTTCAGATGGAAGGTAACCGTGCCCGCCGCGTCATCGGCCACGATCCGCGCTTTCACCGCCTCGCAGACACCGCGGAGGATAGCGGGATCAACGGCCATCATCGCTTCGGTGTCATCGTACAACTCACCCGGCGCGGCCGCCAGTTCCTCCTCGGAGATCCCATCCTGGATGGCCTCCAGCCCCAACTGCTGGGCGACCTCCACCACAACGGCGATGTCATCCACCCCCACGCCGAAGAAGGGCTCAGTCAGCAGCCACTGGGGAGAGTGCGTACCGCCCTGGAGGATACCCCGCTGGAAGGAGTAGGCCACATCCTCCGGGGTCAGATCGCCGCCCTCATGGAACTTCACCCCCTTGCGGATCGTGAAGGTGTAGGTCTTCCCGTCGTCGGAGATCGTCCAGTCGGTCGCCAGCTGAGGGATGAACTCCATGGCGCTGCCCTTCTTGTAGAAGACCAGCCCCTCGTAGACGTTCTGCAGGATTTCACCCCCCGCCGTCTCATAGGCCAGGGCCGGATCCAGCGTCTCCGGCTCGCCAAAGGTTGCCACCACATAGGTGGTGGGATCTTTGGACTTAAACTCCTTGGGCGGGAGCGGGGTTGGAGTAATGACCACCTCCTTCGGCACTTCCACCGTTACCGTCACAGTGGTCGGCTTGCAGGAGGTGACCACCAGCATGGCCAGCACGGCCACAATGGCTACGATAGACCACTTCCTGGACATCTTTCTCCTCCTTAGTCGACGGATGTTTGAATGGGATTTGAGCGTTGCTCCGGGCGTCAGGAACCGTTTCCTCGCCTCACCGATAGGCATCACCTCCTTTCGGGGCTTCGGAGAATCAACGGGTTACCGGTTTATCTTCCTCACCCAGAT
>DAOUBO010000031.1:0-5298 GCA_034432695.1 Anaerolineae bacterium
GGCCGATCAGGCCCAGGCCGGCGACCAGAGCGCCCGCCAGGAGGAGGGAAAGGGGTTCGGGAGCCGCTGCGGGGGCAAGGTCTGCCGTGAGGGCCGGCACAGATGGGGTGGGGGAGGGGAGCGCGACCGGAGAAGGGGTGGGGGTGGGCGCAGGGGTCGCCGTCGCGGCGGGGATCGGGGTGGGCGTGGGTGGCATGGTGGGAGCAGGGGAGGGCGGCAGGGCGACGATGGGCGGCGTCACCGCAGGGGCTTCCTCGCGCGTCCCCGCCGGGTTGTCCTCTACCAGCATGCGCGCCTCCCCACCTGCGCAGGGGTCCTCCCTGCAGCCTGGCAGGATGAGGGTATAGTACCCCCGGTCCGGATGGACGATGCGGGTTTCCCCGCTGGGCCACACCAGCAGTGCCCGCGTCGTCAGGGCCGGGATCATCACCGTCTGCTCCTCCGGACGGCGGGACCAGGCCACCGTTGTCCGCTGCGCTCCCCGGTCCACCATGACCACGCTGACCGTATCCCGTCGCTCCCAGGAGGCAGTGCGAAAGCCCCCCAGGTGAAGGGCCACGACCGGGTAGGCTCCCAGATTCTGTTGCAGGCCCCCTTCGCCTGTGGTTTCTTCGGGAAGGGCGAAGGCCACCCGCTGGGCTCCCCCGGCGAGGGCCAGGGCCGCCGCCTGGGCGAGGAAGGAGGCCCGGTTCTCGCCGTCCTCCGGCACGGACGCGATGACCCATAGCGGTTTCTCCAGGCCGGACGCTTCCAGAAGACGCCGGTACAGAAAGGGCAGGTCGTAGAAACTCTCCGGTGGGGATGAGATGGAGAGGACGAGCGCGTCAAAGGGAGGGGGCGTTCCCGCGCGCGCCTGCAGGAGGCGTCCCACGAAGGGGGGCTCGCCGCGCAGCGCCGTGGGCCAGTGGGCCACGCTCACCAGCACTCGGCTGCCGGGGCTTTCGCTCCGGACCGCCTGATAGGAGACCTCCAGCAGGCGGGCGTAGTCCGCGACGGTACCGGGCCACCGCCGCGGGTCGTCGGGCCGGTCCCAGATCACCCAGGTGTCTATGCGGCCGGCGGACCAACGGACAGCGGTCCGGACAAAGGCAGCCCAGAGGTTGCCCGGATCGTCGGGGGAGCGTTCCAGCCCGCGAGGAAGGCCGGTCTGGGGGTCGGCGGCCCACGCGGGGATCCCGGTCAGGACGCCAACGACCTGTTGCCCGCAGGCCAGCAGCGGGGAGAAGGTCTCATCAGGAAGGGGGGGATTCCAGTCGGCGGGGCCGCCGGGCTGGATCTCCTCCCAGCGAAGCGGGAGGACGGTCCACCCGACCCCCATCCCGGCGCCGACCCATGGCTCTCTCCAGGCGTCCGCAAGGCCAAGGCGGGGGTCCAGCGGGCGGCATAGAGGGGCCTGGGGGACGGTTCGGGCGGTGATAGGGGTGGCGTGGCCGCCCAGAAGGAGACCGACCGCCAGGATGGGTAATAGAAACCTTAAAATTTTTGGCAGGGACTGGACAAAACGCAGAAAATGGTGTATAATGGTGCAAAGTGGAACAAAGTGGAACAACCTTCCTGGATTGACCCTCATTTTGACCCCCTGGTGGGGAGAGGTTAGAACAAATGTTCTTGGGCGAGTTTTACCACACCATAGACGACAAGGGTCGGCTGGTCATCCCGGCGAAGTTCCGCAGCGCGATGGCTTCCGGAATGGTCATCACGAAAGGGATAGACCGGTGTCTGGCCATCTACCCGCTGGACGTCTGGCAGAGTCTCCGGGAACGGGTTGCTGCCCTCCCCACCACCGACCGGACGGCCCGGAACTTTCGGCGGCTGATTTTCGGGAGCGCGGTGGACGTGGTGCCGGACTCCCAGGGGCGCTTCGTCGTCCCGCGTGCTCTGCGGGAATACGCGGGCCTGGGCACGGAAGTGGTCATCGTCGGCTGCGACACCTATGTGGAGGTGTGGAACCCCCAGGAATGGGCCCGCGTTCAGGAAGAACTATCCCAGGAAGGGAACGCCGAGCAGTGGGCCGCGCTGGGGATCTGACCTCTTCAACGGAGCCCCCAACGACCCATATACCAGTCCTTGTCCACGCGGTTCTCTCCTGGCTTCGCGTCCGACCCGGTGGGGTCTACGTTGATGGGACGGTCGGCGGGGGGGGACACGGGGAAGCCATTCTGGAGGCCTCGTCCCCCGACGGTCGCCTGCTGGGGCTGGACCGGGACCCGGAGGCGCTGGAGGTTGCACGGGCCCGCCTGGCCCGTTTTGGGGACCGGGCGGTGCTGCGGCATGGCTCCTTTGCCGACCTGACATCGCTGGCCGCCGACTTTGCCCCCGTAGACGGCGTTCTTCTGGACCTGGGGCTCTCATCGCTGCAACTGGCGGACCCCGAGCGGGGGTTTTCTTTTACCCTGGAGGGGCCGCTGGATATGCGCTTTGATCCGACCGAGGAGACCCCGACCGCTGCCGACCTGGTCAATACCCTGTCGGTCGGAGAACTGGCAGAGGTATTGTACCGCTATGGGGAGGAAAGGCAAGCCCGGCGCATCGCGGAGGCCATCGTCGCCGCCCGGCCCCTCCATACTACGAGGGAACTGGCCCAGGTGGTGGAGCGCGTCGTTGGGCGGCGGGAGCGGATCCATCCTGCCACCCGCGTCTTCCAGGCGCTGCGGATCGCGGTCAACCGGGAACTGGAGGCACTGGAGGCTGTTCTCCCACAAGCGCTGGAGGTGCTGAAGCCGGGAGGACGGCTGGTCGTCATCAGTTTTCATTCTCTGGAGGATCGCATCGTCAAGCGGTTCCTGCAGCGGGAATCGCGCGATTGCGTATGTCCGCCGGAGGTTCCGGTCTGCGTCTGTGGCCATCGTGCGCAGGTCCGGGTGCTGACGCCCAGGCCGGTCCGGCCCGACGAGGCTGAGGTTGCGGCCAACCCACGCGCCCGCTCCGCCCGTCTGCGCGCCGCGGAGAAGATCTGACGGGACGCAGGAATGGCCTGCCATGAAAGTCGCCCTGGTAGCGCAAGCCGCTGGAGTACCGGCCGTTCCCAACGTCCCTCTCAATGCCACTCCGCTCTCCTGCGTGGCTCACTACAGGCGCCGCTGTATATGTAGGCCGGATTGGCAATCCGGGTGTGGTCGGATTGGCGATCCGGATGTGGTCGGATTAGCAATCCGGGTGTGGTCGGATTAGCAATCCGGATGTGGTCGGATTAGCAATCCGACCTACTGGTTCGTAGGGGCAGAGATGCCCACCTGCAGGGTATGTAGACCCACAAAATCGCAGTTGATAGGCCAGTAGTGCGGGCCGCCAGGGCTGTATTTAACGGGGAAACACGGACAGGTGGACGGTGGGACGATGAAACCCGAAGCAGGCCCACCGCTGGAAAACGGTCGGCGCCCGACTCCCGGCCACTCCAGTCGGGGAAAGCCCGGCTGGACTTTCGGCTGGCGAGAAGGCGGAGATCTGGACCGACGGGCCGCGCTGGCGCTGGGGGCGTTGCTGATCGCGACCTGGTTGGTGGCGACGATGTATCTGGCCCTGAGCAGTTACACGCTGCTCCGGGCACGCCACGTGCAGGCCCTGCGGGAGGAACTGTTGTCGCTCCAGCAGGAGAACGCGTTCCTGGAAGAGCGCATCAGTGAGCGGCTTTCCGCCGTCATCCGGATGGCGGCCGGGATGGGGTTTGTCCCCGCGGCCGAGATGGAAGTCGTGAGCCCCTGAGGATGAGCGCGCTGCTTCGTCTCCGGATACGGTTTTTGTTGCTGCTGGGGGCTCCGCTGGTGCTCCTGCTGCTCTGGCGGCTGGTGGACCTCCAGGTGGTGCACGGAGCGGAGTACTATCAGCGGGCTCTCAGCGAGCGGCTGCGGCCGTTCTCTTTCCCGGAGTCGCCGCGGGGAACGATTTACGATCGCAATGGATTCCCCCTGGCCGTCAGCGAACCCCGGTACGCGGTGATCGCCAGTCCGCCTTTCGTCCGGGATTTGCAGAAGACGGCGGAACAACTCTCTCCGATTCTGGGCGTTTCCCCCCAGGAGATCTCTCGCCGAATTCTCTCTGCGGGCAGCGGGATTTCCCTCGGGCCGTATGTGACGCCCAAACAGGCTGAGGAGATTGAGGAGTTGAACCTCCCCGGTATTCAGGTAGAATTGCGGTGGGTGCGCCGTTACCCTTATGAGACGATGGCCGCGCCGTTGCTGGGGTTCGTGTCCCCCGGCGGTCAGGGCTTTTACGGCGTGGAAGGGTTCTACGACCGGGTTCTCTCCCCCTGGGCGGAGTCGCCGACTCTGGAGGTGGACCCTTCAGGGGATCAGCCCCTTCCCCACGAGGAGGGGAAGTTTTCCAATCCACGCCGCGGCAACGACCTGGTTCTAACGCTGGACCTGGCGATGCAGGCGATCGCCGAGGAGGAACTGGCCCGTGGAATGGAGGCGTATCAGGCGGAGCGGGGCCTGGTCCTGGCGATGGACCCCCGGACCGGGGCCATTCTCGCTCTGGCTGTCCAGCCCTCTTTTGACCCGGCCGGGTATCTCCAGTATCTGGAGGAGGGGGCAGGGGATGTATTCGCCAATCCCGCCGTCAACACGCAGTACGAACCCGGCTCCATTTTCAAAATCATCACCCTGGCGGGGGCGCTGGATAGCGGCGCGGTCTCCCCGCAGGATACGTATGTGGACACCGGACGGGCAGAGGTCGGGGGACAGGTCATCCAGAACTGGGACGGGAAGGCCTACGGGGAGCAGGGCCTGGTCGGGCTGATGGGGCATTCGCTGAACGTCGGCGCGGCCTGGCTGGCGGCAAAGATGGGGCCGGGGACGTTCTACCGGTACGTCCGGGCCTTCGGTTTTGGTCAGCCCACCGGGGTGGACCTGCAGGGGGAGGTGGCCGGGGTGGTGCATATGCCGGGGGACCTGGACTGGTACGATTCGTACCTGGGGGCCAACGCCTACGGGCAGGGGATCGCGGTGACGCCGATGCAGATGGCGGCGGCAGTGGCGGCGGTGGCCAACGGGGGACGGCTGATGCGGCCCTACGTGGTCGCCCGGCAGATCCGGCCCGACGGGTCGGTGCTGGAATCCCGCCCGGTGGTCCGGGGGCAACCCATTTCCCCCGAAACGGCCCGGGCCGTCTCGGAGATTCTGACCCAGGCGGTGGAGCAGTATATGCCGCAGGCCGCCGTCCCGGGCTACCGGGTCGCCGGAAAGACCGGCACGGCCCAGATTCCGGTCCCCGGCGGGTATGACCCGCGCGGGACGGTCGCGTCGTTCGTGGGGTACGGGCCGGTGGAGGCGCCGCGGCTGCTGATCCTGGTGCGGCTGG
>DAOUBO010000032.1:0-4314 GCA_034432695.1 Anaerolineae bacterium
AAAGAATTCAGAAACCTTTGCGTCCTTTGCGTTCTTTGCGGTGAAAGCGAGGCGAACCACCCAGGTGGAAAATTGATCCGCGTACTGGCTAACTGACACTTTTGTGAGCCACTTACTCCAGACTACCTGGGAAGGGTCATTGCGAGCCCCCGGAGGGGGCGAAGGGCCACGCCGAGGGCCACGGCCCGAGGCGCAATCTCCAGAACCCTCTTCGGAGGATTGCTTCGGGCGCTTCGTGCCCTCGCAATGACTCCTGCGGGAAAAACTGTCAGGTAGGTAAAAAGCAGGACATTGAAAGGGCCAGGGCGAGCGTCTTACCCGTACTACATTGTGGGCTTTATCCATTTGCCGATGCCCATATATGGGTGGCTCGTAGGCCGAAATGAATTTCGGCTTACATCCATATGGGTGGCCCGTAGGCCGAAGTGAATCTCGGCTTACATCCCGGCGGTTTATCCAAAATCCAGCGCGAGATTCATCCTGCGATCATCGGCGGGGCCCTTCAGTCGGCATCTGGGGCAGCCGCCGCCTCCGCGCTGCCCCTTAAAGTAGCACCGATGCGGGAGGTGGGGTAAGGTTACCCGAAAAGCGCCAACAACGGCGTTGGGTCAGACCATCGGATGATCCTGTCCGATTCAGTATAAGCCGGGAGGAGGGATTTGTCAATCTGTTGCGCAGAGATTGGGGGATAAGATGGGTGTCCCAGCCTCGGCTCTGAATCTCAGGCTGTGGATTTCCGGAAAACGGGTATAATATCCCCGTTGTGCGCTCCCGTTCGGGGGATGCGCGTCCAATCGCTGGCGATGCGGGCTCATCGCGGCGATTGGTGGGCCTGCAGCGCGGCAGGCCGCTTGCTGCAACCCTGTCTGGAGGATGCCCATGCTCCAACGACGGCAGTTGGCAGGTATCTTTCTTGTCAGCGCCGCTACCCTGATGCTGGAGATCGTCCTGACCCGCGTTTTCTCCGTCACAATGTGGTACCACTTCGCCTTCCTTTCCGTCTCTATGGCTTTGCTGGGGAGCGCCATCGCCGGGGTCGTGCTCTACTTCTTTCCCCAGATGCGCCACCCCCAGGAGGTGGAGCGCTGGCTGGGTGGGGGAGCGCTGGCGCTTGCGCTCTCCGTTCCGCTTACCTTCTTTCTCTACCTTCAGATCCCCTTCCATCTCGGCCTGAACCGGACCTCCATTCCTCCCGACCAGATCCTGTGGATGGCTCTCATCTACCTGGACCTGACGGTTCCCTTCTTTCTCTCCGGCCTGGTTCTCTCCCTGGCCCTCTCTGCCTGGTCGCAGCAGGCGGGGCGGGTCTACTGGGCGGACCTGATGGGTGCTTCGGCGGGGTGTCTGGGGAGCATTCTGGCGCTGGAGGCGCTGGGGGGCGCGGGGGCCGTGCTGGCCGTCGCCGTCATCGCCGGCCTGGCCGGCCTCGCATTCGCCTGGGGAAAGCGGGCGCACATCGGGGCGGCGGTTCTGACGCTGGCGCTGGCGGGGCTGGTATGGGGCAATGCCCGCGCTGGATGGCTCACCATCACGGCCAGCAAGGGGGACGGGCCGGAGGCTCCCCGCGTCTACGAGAAGTGGAACGCCCACTCACGGATCACCATCTACGAAGTTAACCGGAACCCCTTCTTCTGGTCCGTCAGCGAGATCGGATGGCAGCGGACGCTGGAGGAGGGATACCGGCGGGGCTTTCTGTACCACGCCCTCCTGCTGATTGACGCGGTCGCCGGGACCCCTGTCCAGGAGTTTCACGGCGATCTGGAGCAGGCCGCTTTTCTGCGCTACGACCTGGTATCGTTCGTCTACCACCTGCTGGACCGGCCGGAGACGCTGGTGATCGGTCCCGGCGGCGGCCGGGATGTCCTGGCCGCGCTGGCCTCCGGTGCTCCCCATGTCACCGCCGTGGAGGTCAACCCGGCCATCGTGGAGGCGCTTCGGGGCCCCTTCGCCGAGTTCTCCGGCCACCTGTATGACCGGCCCGATGTTACCGTGGTCGTTGAGGATGCCCGCGGATACATCGCTCGCAGTCCCCGGCGGTACGATGTTATTCAGGCTGCGCTGATAGATACCTGGGCGGCGGGCGGTTCCGGCGCGTTTGCCCTCTCCGAGAACAGCCTCTACACGGTGGAGGCGTTCCAGGAGTACTATGAACACCTCACGGACCGGGGTATCCTGACGGTTTCCCGCTGGTATCTGCCAGGCCGTCCGGCAGAGACGCTGCGGCTCCTCTCCACCGGGATGGCTGGATGGGCCCGCGCGGGGGCAGCCGACCCTGCTCAGCATGTCGCGGTGGTCGCGCATTTCGTTACCGCAAGCCCGCGCGAGGGGCTGGCGAACGTCCTCTTCAAGCGGACGCCCTTCACGCCCGAAGAGGTAGCCGCGATCCAGCGGCACGCGGCGGAACTGGGCTACCAGGTCCTGTATGCTCCGGGGCTCCCCGTTACCGAAGAGGTGGGGGCCTTCATCACGGCGGCGGATCGGGATGCGTTCATCGCCCGCTATCCGCTGGACATCTCCCCAGCCACAGACGACCGGCCGTTCTTTTTCAACATCGTCCGATTTGGGGATCTCTTCTCGCCCCATCTGGAGGCCAGCGGCGTCTATCAGACCAGTATGGAGGCAGCGGCGATTCTCCTGGTGGTGCTGGGGATCACGGCCGGAGCGGGTGTGCTCTTTGTCCTGCTTCCCCTGTACTTCGGGGTGCGGCGGCGCGGGCTGGCCCGCCCACCGGCCCGGGTGCTCCTCTACTTCGGCGCCCTGGGGGTCGGCTTTATGCTGGTGGAGGTGCCCCTGATCCAGCGGCTGACCGTCTATCTGGGGCGACCCGTCTACTCGCTGGCGGTGGTGCTGTTCTCCCTGCTGCTGTTCAGTGGACTGGGCAGTTTGTGGGCGGGGCACAGCGCCGGCGCGCCGCGGTGGCTGTTCCCGGCGCTGGTTGGGCTGATCCTTCTGCAGGCCCTTCTGGGCCCCGCAGTGCTGAACGGAACGATGGGGTGGCCGCTGGCAGCGCGTCTGGCGCTGACGATCTTCCTGATCGTTCCCCTGGGCTTCCTGCTGGGGATGCCCTTCCCGACGGGGATCCGTCGGGTGGGGAGCCGGCAGCCGGGGGTTGTGCCCTGGCTGTGGGGGATCAACGGTGTGATGTCCGTGCTGGGGTCTGCGCTGGCAGTTGCCGCCGCCATCCACTGGGGCCTGACGGCGACCATGCTGCTGGCCGCTGGATGCTATGGGGTTGCCGGGCTCTCCCCCCGTCGCTGGGGGTAGAAGGGCCCTCCGCGGAAAGCGCGACGCACCTTCAGGGTGCGTCGCACCGGACCTCAAGGGAGCCCGGGGGCCTGGCGGTCTGTTTGGTGCCGACCGAGGGGCCACACCGAAGGCTCGTCCGAGGCGGCGGCCAGCGGGGTGCCCCCCGCCCGGCCCGACCCCCGGTCGGAGCCTCTGCCGTTTCTCTGCAACTGTGGTAAAATAGAAGCAGGATTTTGCGACTCGGCTGACGGCAGATGTTTGACTGGACTTTGGACAAACGGGAAAGGCCAGGGAGAGCGCATTACCCATGCTCCATATGTGGGCGTTATCCATTTGCCGATGCCCTTGGGTGGTCTGTAGGCCGAAATGAATTTCGGCTTACATCCATATGGGTGGCCTGTAGGCCGAAATGAATTACATCCATATGGGTGGTCTGTAGGCCGAAATGAATTTCGGCTCACATCCATATGGGTGGTCTGTAGGCCGAAATGAATTTCGGCTTACATTTTCGGCTTACATTCCGGTGGTTTATCCAAAGTCCAGCTGGAGGAGGTGAACGATTTTCCGACCGACAGAGCCGACAGGACCGATCCAGGAGCGGGCTGTCCTGGTGGGGGTGGAATGGAAGCGGCTGGCCTCCGACGATGACCAGTGGCCGCTGGAAGCGTCGCTGGAGGAACTGGCCCAGTTGGCCCGGACGGCTGGCCTGGAAGTCGTGGGGAAAGTTAGCCAGCGGCTGGAGCGCCCCAACCCTGCCACCTTCATCGGCCCAGGCAAGGTGGAGGAACTGAAAGAACGCGTCGCGGAGACGGCCGCCAACGTCGTCATCTTTGACGACGAACTCTCCCCCCGCCATCAGCGGGAACTGGAGAAGGCGCTGGGAGACGGAATCAAAGTCCTGGACCGGACCGCCCTGATCCTGGACATCTTCGCCCAGCACGCGCAGACGCGGGAGGGGGCCCTCCAGGTGGAACTGGCCCAGTACGAATACCGGCTCCCCCGCCTGACCCGCGCCTGGACCCACCTGGCGCGCCAGGCCGGCGGCCGGGCCGGCGGCGCGACCGGCGG
>DAOUBO010000033.1:0-5649 GCA_034432695.1 Anaerolineae bacterium
GGTAAGGCGCTCTCCCTGGCCTTTTCAGTTTGTCCAAAGTCCAGATCTTCAGGAGGATAAGCAAAAATGGCTGAACAGAGCAGCAAATGGCGGAACTTTCTGGACGGCGTCAAAAGCGTCCTCTATGGCATGGCCGGGCACGACATGGCCCGCTTCGCCCTCAAGACGCGCGGGAGCATGGAGCACCTCTTCATCCTGGTCACCATGGGCGACCTGCTGGGTATCCCCATCCTCCCGCCCTACTACTCCCTGCGCCTGCTCCCCTACGTCGTCCCGCAGATCGCCACCTGGAAGCGCCGCATGCTCCGGGAGCGCGACCTGACCGACGCCCTGGCGTAATCTCTCCACCTGTACCCCTACCCCAAGGAGGTCCACCTTGTCCCTGGCAGAGGTCTTCAAACAACACCCTGAGCGCCGCTACATCATGTTCGGCGGCAAGGGCGGGCTGGGGAAAACCACCTTCTCCGCCGCCACAGGCTACTGGCTGGCCAAACGAGGGTACAAAGTCCTGGTCTTCTCCGTGGACCCCCAGGCCTCCCTCTCCGACATCTTCCAGCAGGACATCTTCGGCAAGGGAGCCGTGGAGATCATCCCCGGGCTCTTCGCCCAGGAGATAGACGCCGACCGGCGCATCCGGGAGTACCAGGACGAAATCCGGCAGAAAATCCTGACCATGTACGGCCTGGAGAAGGTCCCGGACGAGATTGAGGACTACATCCAGGCCGCGGCCGCCGAGCCGGCAATGGAGGAGAGCGCCATCTTTGACCAGGTGGTGGACATCATCGTCAGCGGCGACTACGACTACTACATCTACGACCTGGTCCCCCTGGGCCACGCGCTCTACTACCTGAGCATGGCCAGCGTCTACGACCAGTGGATTGAGAAAATCACCAAACTCCGGGAGGAGATGCAGGAGTACGCCCAGGTCGCCGCACTCCTGCGCCGGGACGAGGAGTTTGAGGAGGACAAAATCCTGGCCGAACTGCAGGACATCCGCTACCGCATCAACACCTCCTCCAGCATCCTGACCGATAAGGAAAAAACCGCCTTCTTCTTCGTCCTGATCCCCGAGGAGATGATCATCCTGGATACAGTCAAGGCCGCGGGGCTCTTCGCCAAATTCCAGGTCCCCATCTCCGGCTACATCGTCAATCGGGTCATCCCACCGGAACTGGAGCAGCAGCAGATTCCGGAGTACCTGCGCCACCGCATCCAGATGCAGCGGAAATACCTGGCCGAGATCAAGCAGCGGTTCGGCAACCAGGTGCTGGCCTACATCCCGGAGTTTGAACGGGACATCACCGGTCTGGATATGATTCGGCGGATGGCGGAGGTGATGTTCGGAGGTGTGGAATGATTGAGAAATCCATGACCCAGTTCGTTCAGGAGCACCCCAGCCTGAAGTACATCTTCTTCGGCGGCAAGGGCGGCGTGGGCAAGACCGTGATGGCCGGCACGGCAGCGCTCTGGTTTGCCCGCCAGGGCCGACGAACCCTGCTGGCCTCCACCAATCCCGTCCACTCCCTCAGCGGCCTCCTGCGCCAGGACGTCTTCGGGAAGCCGACCCCTGTGGAGGGCGTCCCCAACCTCTGGGCCTACGAGATTGACACAAAGGACACGATTGAGCGGTCCAAGCGGGAGATCCGGGAGAAGATTGAGTGGTTCCTCAAATACGCCGATATCCGGGTCAAGACCGAGGACTTCGTGGAGTCCGCCACCATGAACCCGGCCTTTGAGGAGTCGGCGATGTTTGAGAACATGATAGACATCATGTTTGAGGACAAGTACGAGGTCTACGTCTTTGACACCGCCCCCACCGCCAACGCCCGCCGGCTCTTAGGGATGTCCAGCGTCTACTCTATGTGGGTCAACAAGATGGTCCAGAGCCGCCAGGAGGCGATGACCCTGCGGGAACTCCTCTCCTACAGCAAGAAGAAGCAGGAGAAGGACCCGCTGATGGAGTACCTGCTCCGGTTCCGGGACCGGATCTACCAGGCCAAACGGCTGCTGACCGACGCGGAAAAGACGGCCTTCTTCTTTGTGACCCTGCCGGAGGCCCTGCCCATCGCCGTCATCCGGCGGTTCATCAACTGGTTTGACGAGTTCGGCATCCCGGTGGGCGGCGTCGTGGTGAACATGCTGATTGACCCCCAGGCCGTCGGGGAGAACCCGCCGGAGTTCGTCCGCAACCGCATCGCGATGCAGGCGGAGTACATGGAGGAAATCCGGCGGCTCTTCCCCAACGTCCGCGCGATCGTGCCGCTCTTTGAGACCGAGGTCCAGGGCGTCCCGATGCTGGAGCGCGCTGCCGCCCACCTCTTCGCCGGATAGTTTTTCAACCACGAAGGGCACGAAGGACACAAAGTTTTATAAATTTCTCTTTGTGTCCTTCGTGTCTCCTTTGTGACCTTTGTGGTAAACATTCGCGCTTCACGTTTCACTTTTCACGTTTTCACTTTTCAGAAACCACCATGCACCCATCCCTTCTGATTCTTCTGGTCGGCTTCCTGTACATTCTGGGCTTCAACGGCCTTTCCTACCTGCGCCACCAGGGGCTTTCCAGCCGGTTCATCCTGGAGGGCCTGTTCCTGACTGGAGCCGGAGCGGCGCTGGCCCTGGCCGTCCCACTTTCCCCGGTGCTGTTCCTTTTAGCGTTGTACCTGCTGACGATGCGGGTCCGCATCCTGATAGACCTGGGGAACACCATCGCTGCGCGGGGGAGTCCGGAGCAGGCGCTCCGGATTTACGACCTGGCCCTTCGCCTGGGGGCGGACCCGGTGGCCCGGCGGGTGGCCCAGATCAACCAGGGAGCGGCCCTCCTGAAGTTGGGGCAGAATGAGGAGGCCTGCCGGATTCTGCGGGAGGTGGTGAGCGACCAAAGCGTCCGGTTAGGAGCCAAATACCAGGCCGCGGCGTGCTACAACCTGGGCCTGGCATGCCGCCGGACCGGGCGGGAGGCGGAGGCCATCCAGCGGTTCAACGAGGCCATAGACGCACTCCCCGGCTCCGTCTACGCCTACGGGGCCCGGCAGGCGCTGAAGAAGAAATCGCCGGAGGAAAACAACTCGGAGCCCTGATAACCGCCTTCCCCATGCCCGTGCAATGCGCCCGACCGGAGCCGTGGTCGGGCGCTATTCGTTCTATTCCGGATCGGAGGGAGACGAAATGGAGGACATCCTGAAAATCTTTCTGGCGATGCTGGTGGGCGGTATCCTGGGCGCGGAACGGGAGTACCGGGATAAAAGCGCTGGATTCCGCACCCTTCTGCTGATCACCGTGGGGGCAACCCTGTTCACCCTCCTGTCTCTGGACATCGGCGTAGCCTCCAACCCGACGCGCATTGCGGCCAACATCGTGGTGGGCATCGGCTTTCTGGGCGCGGGAACCATCATCCGTGAGGGCCACCGGGTCACCGGCCTCACCACAGCCGCGACGATCTGGGTGGCCGCCGCGCTGGGAATGGGCATCGGGGCAGGCAAGTACGCCCTCGTCGGCGTCACAACGGCCCTGACCTTTATCGTTCTGTGGCTCTTCCCCGCGCTGGAGAACTGGCTGGACCGGGCCCGTGAAATGGTCACCTACGAGATCGCCATGCCGGTCCAATCGCCCCGCCGGAAAACCCTGATGGAGGCCTTCGCAGCATACGGCATCCGAGTCTATCACCGGCGAGAAATCAAAACAGGAGACACGCTGATCATCACCCTGCGCACCGCCGGGCGGAAAGAGGACCACCGGAAGCTGGTAGAAGCCCTCCTCCAGGACCCGGAAGTGATGGAAGTGAAATATTAGCCTACCCCAGGCGCGGCTTGGCCAGAATCTCCAGAACGCGCAGGTCAAAGAACGATTGAGCGTTGGCCGGCTTTAAGACCATCGCAGTATCCGCTCCCCGGCCGGTTCCTGCGATGGCGATGCACGGCTCGCCGACCCGCGCCAGCCCGGCGTCGGCCGCCATCACCGCGATCTCCAGGCAGACCTTCACTCCCTCCCCGAAGTTGCGCAGGGTGAAGGCGATGATCTCGTCGGTCAGGTAGGTACCGAGTTTGCGTCGCACGGCGCGGTTGATCCCGCCGAAGGCATGCTGACAGGTGAGGATACGCCCTCCGGCAGATTCAATCGCGGCCCGGTTCTCCGGGAGCAGTTCCTGCTCGTTGGGGTTGCGAAAACCGGTGGAATGGGTGACGACGACGACGTCGTAGCCCTGGAAGACCTGCACCGCCCTGACGCCGGTCGCCCCGGTCGTGCTGGCAACCAGAATGGTCCGGATGCCCAACTGTTCCGCGCGCTCTCGGGCAACCCGAAGCGTCTCGTCTGTGTTCTGCGGCCCCGGTTGGTCAAAGTACAGGGTCGGTACGGTTAGCGTCATGGCCCCTCCGGATAAGAGAAATTCCGTCGGGAGGGATTATACTACGCCCCACGGATGTCCGCCACTTCCGTACCCGGCCCCCTGGATCTCCCTGGGCTTTGATAACCGCCGGGGCAAGGCCAAACTGGCTACCGGACATTTCCCGTGAGAAAGGCCTCCGCGGGGGCAAAAAGCCGCCAGACGGCGCAGCGCAAGATTTATCCTGCCTCCCTGGCGATGCCCGGCAGAGGATGAGAGGCCACGAATGCCGCAACCTTTTCCCCCGCCAGGTGTTGTAATTCTTCAGGAACATCCCCGGTGTGCAAGGAGGCTGCGATGCCAGGCCAGCAGGTTGCCGTCGTGACGGATAGCACAGCCTACCTCCCCCCGGACGTCCAGGAGCGGTTAGGGATCCCGGTCATCCCCCTGAACGTCCTATGGGGCGAAGAGGTCCTGAAGGACGGAGTGGATATAGACCCCCCGACGTTCTATCGCCGCCTTCAAACCGCGAAGGTGATGCCCACAACCTCCCAGCCATCGGCGGGGGAATTTGTGGACTTCTTCCGCCGGGTGGCGGAGGAGAAGGGGACCGACACCATCGTGGGCATCTACATCTCCTCCCTGCTTAGCGGGACGATAGCCTCTGCTGAGGCGGCCAGGGCGATGCTCCCCGACCTGCGCATTGAGGTGGTGGACTCCCGCTCCACCTCTATGGGACAGGGGTTCCAGGTGATGGCGGCGGCGGAGGCCGCTCTGGCGGGTGCTTCGGTGGAAGAGGTGGTGGACGCGGCCCGGAGAGTCCGGGAGAAACTGCACATCCTGTTTATGGTGGACACCCTGGAATTCCTCCACCGGGGCGGGCGCATCGGGGGAGGCAAGCGGTTCCTGGGGACAGCCTTGCAAATCAAGCCGCTGCTTGCACTGGACGGGGCAATAGATGCGGTGGAGTCTGTACGAACCAAGAAGAAGGCTCTGGCCCGGATGCTGGAGATCATGGAGGAGCGAGTCGGGGGAGCCCCGGTTGTGCGGGCTGCGGTGGTCCACGCGAACGCGCTGGAGGAGTGCCTGGCGCTGAAGGAGGAGGTGGTAGCCCGCCTGAAGCCGGAGGAGGCCTATGTGGCGGAGGTCAGCCCGGTGATCGGCACACACACGGGACCGGGGACGCTGGGGGTTTGTGTCTATACCCGGTAGGGCCTGGATGTCGCCGGGCTTTCCTCACCGGCCGCCCTTTTGCATGGGGGCGGCCGGTTGTTTTCCCGAGGTGGTCTGCAGGAGAAGCACAGAGGCGGCGCGGCGGCTTCGCCGCC
>DAOUBO010000034.1:0-1668 GCA_034432695.1 Anaerolineae bacterium
ACGTCCAGTTTGAAGCGGCTGAGTTCGGCGTCGTCCTGAAAGCGCGGGTTGGCCCGGCGCAGGTTCTGGCGATGGTCCAGGGCGAGGAAGGTCAACGTGCCGCGCGGCGAGGCGCATTGCTGAAAGGAGCGGTATTTGGCGATGGAGAGTGAAAGCATCCTGGCTTGCTCCAACAACCGGGTGCGGTCGATCGCCCGCAAGGCAGAAGCACAGGCAGGTCTTGAGGCGGGGGGATGTCATCCCCCCGCCTGGACGGAGAGAGGATATGGCTCATGGCTGATTGACCAGATTGAGTTCATCACTCCAGTACGGGTCGGATGGTAGGGTATCCCATGGATTGGGAAGGGTATCGTTGGTCACGTAGACCCAGCCGGCGTGGCGTTGCCTGGACCTGGCGATGGCCTGCGGCAGATCGGCATAAGAGGTGTTCAACACCAGATGCCAGAAGCGTTCGGCGGGGTAATTGTATTCCCAACCGCTGGGAGACCAGGTGCTATAGGCGGCAAACGAATCTTCAAAATTGACCAGAATGTCGCTGGCGTTGACGTAACACTCGGGCGTGTTGGTGCCGGGGTTGAGCACGACCACCGCCTTGCCGCCTTTGGCTTTGACGTAGTTGTAGAGCGAAGTGTAGTAGGGCAGTTTGGCGCAGTTATTGCTGGCCTCGTCAAAGAAAATGCCGTCCACGCCGTACCAGGTGTAGTACTTGTCAATATCGGCTTTCACGGTGCTGGCGCGCCGCGAGCCGTATTTGGTGTATACATAGCCCAGCACGGTGATACCCTGCGCCTGCGCCTGGCGGACGGTGTTCAGGTAATTGGCATCCGGTTTTTTGCCAGGGCCGCTGGAGGGGTTGATGATGGCCAGGCCAACGGTCGGCGCGCCGTTGATGAGTTGCGTCCAGTACGCCCCGGGGTAGAAGTAGGAGGGAATGGCGATTTTCTGGACGCCCTGCGCCGGGACGGGTTCAGGGGGGGCAAAGGCAATTGTTGCCACAAACAGAGCAAGAGCAAGAAGAAGTCGTTTCATAGGGAGCCTCCAGAGCAGAGATCATGTTAATCAATCAGGGTTCGGTGTGAGAAACCGAATAAGCGTTCACTGTCACCGGCCCGCTGTCGTAGACGATGCTCCAACCACTCATGCGCACAAAGTTGGCCGTGAAGGGGAAGGAGGGGCTGCCGATACAACTGGCATCAAAAGACCAGGTCGCTGTGCTGGTGCCGCTGGCGGAAAGCGAAGAGCAGGAAATGGTGTTCCACGAGCCTGTCCATTGGTACATGGCCAGGAACGACCCACTCGGAAGCCACTCTGCCATATAGTCGGCGCCGCCGACCCAATCGCCGGTGGAGAGGTTATTGTCCGTGTTCAGGTAAAGGCGCAGACGGTCGCCGCTGGCGTAGTTGTTGTTGAAGGTGAAGGTGTAGACCGGAACAGGCGTTGGAGTGGGCGTGGGGGCTGGCTCAGTGTGAGAGATGCTGTACCCGCTGACGGTGACCGCCGAACTCGTGTAAACCGCCGCCCAGGTGCTATCCTGCCGCTGGAAGATGGCCGGGTAGCCCAGTGCTGGCGTGCCGAGGCAGGAGGCCGGGAAATTCCAGACGGCGCTGGCGCCAGAAGTGAACGAAAGCGCACAGGGGACGCTATTCCAGCCCCAGCCGGGGCCGCCAG
>DAOUBO010000035.1:0-3622 GCA_034432695.1 Anaerolineae bacterium
CAGGAACTGTTTGACGATTTTACCGATACCATCATCGTCACCGCTAACTCTTTCTGGGAATGGGCGCATAAGGAACAGGGGTTCTGAGCGGACCGGCCCGAACCCGCCTGTGTTGCCAATCGCCGATTCCGGCGTGCATACAGTGCCCGTGACCCGGCCCGTTCAGGAATGGCCGAGAGCCGGGTGATAGGAGGAAATATGGCGATGCGTTCTCTGTTCACCGCGAGGGAGTGGGAAACCCTGCAGTTTGCCCCCCTGTGGATCTTCACGATGGTGGCCGGTGCCGACCGCAAACTGGAAAAGGGCGAGGTCGCAGCCCTGGCCAGGGAACTGGGAGAGGCCCACCTTTACCGCAACAGCCTGGCGCGCGAAGTTTTCGCCTCGGTGGCGGAGGGCTTCCGGCAGGTGTGGCCGGCTTTTCAGGCCGACCCCCGGGATGTGCTGGCCGGGCTGCAGGATGTGGTGGCGGCCCTCCGGAAGATAGACCCTTCGGAGGCGGAGGGTTTCAAGAGAGCGCTGATCTTTCTGGGCATCAAGATTGCCGAGGCGGGAGGCAAAAAGGGGATATTCGGGAAAAAGAAAACTCCCAAAGAGGGCCAGGCGGCTCTGATCGTCGCCTGCGCAATTCTGGAAGTTCAGTTGCCGTAAACCTCCGCCCGACCGGGTAGGGAGAGGTTGGGGGACGGCCCTGCTGTCCCCCTTTGCGCCTTCCCACCTGCCCTCAGCAGCAGGGGAACCACGCCGGGGGCTATGGCCCAGGATTCTCTCGCGCCCTACAGGACGGTCTGCCCAGGGCGCGGGAGAGGTTGACATGGCAGCCGGAGACCCCGTCTGACCCACGATCCCCCTCTCCCGTTCCCGCAGCAAATTTCCAGTGGGAGACAGGATGAACGCAACCGAAAAACTCACCCCCGGAGCCCAGATGGTCTGGAAAGCAGCCCTGGAGATGCCCGGACAGTTCGGGCACTCCCGCCTGGCCCTTCAGCACGTCCTGCTGGTTCTGCTGGACCGGTACGGTCCGATGGCGGAATCCATCGCTTCGGGCCTGCGGGCCCGGGAGTACTACCAGCAGGTCCAGCGCTCCCTCCAGAAAGGAGAAGTAGACTGGGTGGAACCGGAGGCCCTCCTGGAAGAGGCCTTCCAGCGCGCCGTCCAGGCGGGCAAGGCGCGCGCTTCCGAACGGGACCTGGCAGCGGTCTGCCTGCGGCGGGCCGGGTGGACGCTGCTGGAGGAGCCGCCCCGAACAGCGCCCCGGAGCCCCCAGAAAACAGAGGGCGAAGCGGAGAGACGTCCCGACGGGCTGGAAGAAGACCTGCATCGTTTGCTCGCCGGGGCCGCTCCGGAGGCGCGAACCGAAGCCGCCGCGCGCGGCGAGTATCGTCCCCGGGCCCGGAAGCCCACCCCCACCCTGGAACAGTTCGGACGGGACCTGTGCCAGGAAGCGATGGACGGGAAACTGCCGCCCATCCTGGGCCGGGACCTGGAGATCCAGAGCATCATGGAGACCCTCTGCCGCTTCACCAAACGTAACCCCCTCCTGGTCGGCCCGGCGGGCGTGGGCAAGACGGCCATCGTGGAGGGCCTGGCCCAGCGCATTGTGCGGGGGGAGGTACCGCCGCCGCTGCAGGGCCTGCGCATCTTTGCCCTGCAGTCCTCCGCCCTCGTCAGCGGAGCGGGAATTGTGGGAGAACTGGAAAAGCGGATGCACGCCATCCTGGAAGAAGCCAGCCAGGACGGCATCGTCCTCTTCATAGACGAAATCCACACGATTGTGGGCAGCGGCGGAATGCGGCATATATCCGATGTGGGCAGCCTCCTGAAGCCCGCCCTCGGCAAGGGCCAGATCGCCTGCATCGGCGCCACCACCGACGAAGAGTTCCATCAGTTCATAGAGCAGGATCGGGCCCTGGAGCGTCGTTTCCAGCCGCTGCGGATACAGGAACTCTCCCCCCAGGCCACCCTGGAGATCCTGCGCGCCCTGAGAGAACGGGCGGTCCGGGAGCGGGGCATCACCGTTTCCGAAGAGGCCCTCCCTCTGATCATCCTGCTGGCCCAGCAGTACCTCCGCAACCGCCACTTTCCCGACAAGGCGATTGACATCTTTGAGCAGAGCGTCGCCGCCGCCCTCCTCCGCTCGCAGACCGAGGTAACCCCCGACCTGGTCTGTGAGGTCGTTCAGCGGATGACCGGCATCCCGCTGGACCTGGGGCCAGGGCTCAGCCGACGGCTGGAAGAGGTCAAACGGCGGCTGGTGGACCAGGCCTTCTGTCCGGAGGCTGCTGCCGAACAACTGACCCATCGCCTGGAGATCACCCTGCGCGGCCTGGACGTGGCCCCGTCCCGCCCCAACGCGGTGGTCCTGGTCGTGGGAACGCCCGGCCAGGCGCCGGAACTGGCCGCCCGGGTCCTGGCGGAGGCGCTCTACGACACCCCCGGTCGGTTGATAGAACTGGATATGACCCGCTTCACCCACCCGGCCGACGTCAACTGGCTGACAGGGGCGCCGCCCGGCTATGTGGGACACGATGCAGTCCTGGAGTTCCATCGGCTGCTGGCCCAGCAACCCTGGTCGGTGGTGCTGTTCAAGAACGTGGACGCCGCTCACCCTCAGGCCCAGGAAGTGCTGGCCGAGGCCTTTCGCTCCGGGTTCCTGACCGACGCTCAGGGACACAAAGTCTATCTGAGCGACACCATCGTCGTGATGACCGCGACCGTGGAAGAGACAACGAAACGCCGGATCGGCTTCCACGCCGACAGGGAGGAACGGGAGGCCGGCAAAATCGGTCCGGGCGTCCTGCCCCCTCTCCTGCCGGACCTGATGGACCGGGTGGAGGTTTCCTGGCAGCCGGAACAACCGACCGGCGAGCGGGTTCAGACCTGGCTGAAAGAGTGGATTCTTCCCTCGCTGGTGGAACGGTATCAGCGGCAGGGGCTGGAGGTGGAATGGGACCCCAGCCTGGTAGAGTGGTTATCCGCCACCATCCTGGCCGCCGGGGAACTGAACCAGGGGGAGCGGTTGATAGAAGAACAGGTCCTCCCGGTGCTTGTTCCGTATCTGAACCAGCCGGGCAGGGTCGTTTTAACCTATGACCAGGATAAAGGCATCCAGATTCAGGAGAAAGGAGCATAATGCAATTCCAAACTCGCGCCCAGGAAGCAACGTACAGGAAGGCCGAGCAGTACCTGCAGCAACTCTTCGGGGAGATGGTCCACGTTGTGCCGGAAGCGCCGATGTTCATTGTCCCCTCCGGCACCACGCTCACCCACATTGTCGTCTCCCCATGGGGGGATAAGGATGCCACCATCACGGTGCGCGCGTACGTCACCTTCGGGAGCGACCTGACCCCGGACCTGCTCCACTTCCTGCTGCGGGAGAATGACACCATGCGGTTCGGGGCCTTCGGGATAGATGCCGATGGGGACATCTTCTTTGAGCACACCATCGTGGGCTCCACCTGCGACAAAGAGGAGTTGCGCGCTTCGGTGATGGCGGTGGCCCAGACCGCCGACCTCTACGACGAGCAGATCATGCAGAAGTGGGGTGGGGTCCGGGGCATTGACCGGGCCAAAAGCGGGTAGAATGCCCCCTGAAGAGGGGGTTGGGGGCGGCGGCTTCGCCGCC
>DAOUBO010000036.1:0-4554 GCA_034432695.1 Anaerolineae bacterium
CTGCGGCTCCCCGGCCAATCTGTAACGGAGTAACTGTCCACCCTCTCCGGTTGGCGGGCCGAAAAGAAAGGGTTTTTTTCTTTGCGGCGAAGCCGCTGCAAAGAAAAACCATCTTCTTTATTGGGCCCGCGAAGCGGCCACGTAGGTCGGATTGACAATCCGACCCGTGTCGGATTAGCAATCCGACCCATGTCGGATTGGCAATCCGACCTACCCTGAGAGGACTGGCAATCCGACCCGTGTCGGATTAGCAATCCGACCCATGTCGGATTAGCAATCCGACCTACCCTGAGGGGGTCAAAATTGGTCTGCCAGCCAGAGAGAATAGGCAGTTACTCACAAGGGTTGATCAAGATCCGCTCCAATCAGGGGGTGAAATGAGCGTATCCATAGAAGCCCGGCGGATGGAACAGCGGATGCTCCGGCGGCGGAACGGGATGTCCCTGAACCGGGTCAGTCAGGTCGTCTTTGCGCTGGCGGGCATTCTGGTGTTCTATGGGGTGGGACGTTCTGCTACAGCCAACCTCGGTGTCTTCCTCCAGCAAGTCCTCAACGGTCTCCAGTTGGGCTTCATTTACGCGCTGATCGCCCTGGGCTACACGATGGTCTACGGCATCATCCGGCTCATCAACTTTGCCCACGGCGACGTCTTTATGGTGGGAGCCTTTACCAGCTATTTTGCCATCTCGGCGCTGGACCTCCACCGGTGGCCTCTACGGGCCTGGCCGAACCTGAATCCCTCTGTGGCTGCCGTCATTGGGACGCTCACAGTGATACTGCTTTCCATGTTCGTCTGTGCCATCCTGGCCGTGACAATGGAGCGGTTCGCCTATCGGCCTCTTCGGGCGATGCCCCGTATCGCAGCACTCATCACGGCCATCGGTGTCTCCTTCTTTTTGGAATATTTCGGAGGACAACCCTTTGTCTTCACGAACAACTACCGGACCTATCCGCGGCCTTTTGACGTGTTCGTTTTGAACGCGGAGATGGTCCCGTCCCACTGGGTTGCCCTTCTTTGGGGGATGTTTTCCCTTTCCCTGGTCGTCTACGGGACCCTGAAATTCCTGGCAAACCGGGGAAGCATGCGGGCTCAGGCGTGGCAACGGAGCCCGCTGCTTCAGTTTGGGATGCTCTTTGGCGGCTTCCTGGGGGTTGCCCTTTCCATTATCCTGCTGATGCCCTACCTGATTCGCACCAGGTTTGAATTGACCGTTTCTAACACCACGTTGATCGTGATGGCTATTTCGGTCACCCTGCTGGTCATTCTTCAGTATGTTGTCCGCTACACTCGCATTGGGAAAGCGATGCGCGCCTCGGCCTACGACAAGCCCACTTCCCGGCTTATGGGGATCAATGTGGATATGGTCATCGCGGCGACTTTCCTGATGGCGGGCAGTCTGGCCGGGGCGGCCGGCGTTCTCTATGCCACAGCCTATGGCCAGGTCCATCACCTGATGGGGATTATCCCCGGCCTGAAGGCCTTCGTCTCTGCTGTTATCGGTGGCATCGGCAGCATCCCTGGCGCCTTCGTGGGCGCGCTGATTATGGGATTGGTGGAGGTCCTCAGCGCCGGCTTCATCTCTACCCCGATGCGGGACGCCGTGGCGTTCTCGCTGCTCATCATCGTTCTGTTGATCCGGCCGCAGGGCATCTTCGGCGAAGCGCCGGGCGAGAAGGTATAGGCAAGGAGGGGGAATGTTCCAGCGGTTTCGCTCCAACTCCGGTCTCCAGTTTTTCCTGGGAGCCCTGGGCGTGTTTGTCCTGGTCCAGGTTCTGATCAGCACGGGGTTGATCAACCCCTACTGGCAGAACATCATTTTCTGGGGCGCGGCCATTACGATGGTCAGCCTGGGGCTCAACCTCATCTACGGCTTCAACGGGCAGTTCTCCCTGGGGCAGTTCGGCTTCTACGCCATCGGAGCCTACGCCTCCGCCGACATCACCTACCGCTGGGTCCGACAGGACCCCTCGGCGCTGGTGGTGGTGATTTTTGGCTCCATCCTGGCGCTGGCCCTGATGTTCGGGGTGGGCGCGGTTCTCCGCCGGTTCTATGGCGTAGCAACGTTGACCAAGTTCCTGCTCCATTTTCTTGCCGCAGGACTGGGCTTTTTCCTGGCCGTCCGGTTCGTGAACCCGGCGATTGGGCAGGTGGTCTATGCCGCCATCAACGCTCTCCCTTCTGGTGTCAGTCAGCAGATCGTCTTTTTCCTGGCACTGGTTGGTGGGGCCACGCTGGCCGGCATTGTCAGTTACCTCTTCGGCATCCCGGTGCTGGAGCTGGGGTCTGACTACTTCGGCATCGCTACGCTGGGTTTCACGATCATCATCAAAGTTCTCCTGGATAACACCGATACGCTCCTCCCCTTCCCGGAAATGAAGGGGGCCCGGGGGATGGTGGGTATCCCCAGGTGGACGACGTGGCCATGGGTCTTTTTCAGTTTTATGGCGGTGGTTCTGGTGATGCGTAACCTGCTCCATTCTTCCCTTGGACGGGCTATCCTCTCCGTCCGGGAGGATGAGCGGGCCGCGGAACTGGTGGGCATTGATACCGCTTCGCAGAAGATTCTGGCCTTTGTGATAGGGAGTGTCTTTGCAGGGCTGGCAGGGGGGATCCGGGCCCACGACCAGGCTTTCCTGCACCCCACGATGTTTGGCTTCCTGCCCTCCTTCAACCCGCTGATCATCATCGTCTTCGGCGGGCTGGGGAGCATGACCGGGACGATCATCACCGGCTTCTTCTGGATCTTCCTGCTGGAAGGGCTGTTGCGGCTTTACCTGCCGGAGGGGTTTGAGACCTGGCGGTTCGTGATTTATCCGCTGGTCCTGCTGCTGATGATGCTTCTGCGGCCTCAGGGGCTGCTGGGGCGATACGAGATCGGTTTCCTGCGTCGGCCGTTGCCCCCGCCGCGGGCCAGAGAGGCATCCCCGTTTGCAGAACCGATTCCCCGGGCTGAGGAGGTTACCCTATGAAAGGACGTCCGACCAATCTCAGCCCTGAAGTGGAGGCCCGGCCCGTCGTACTGGAAATTGACGGGTTGACGCACTACTTTGACAGCCTGCGGGCCGTTCACGACTTCTCGGTCACGCTGAAGGAAGGGGAACTGGTGGGGCTGATCGGCCCTAACGGCGCCGGGAAGACCACCGTCTTCAACCTGATTACCGGCGTCTATCGGCCGACGGCGGGAAGCATCCGCTACTACGGCGCACAGTTGGTCGGTCTCCCTTCCCACGAGATTATCCAGATGGGGATCGCCCGTACGTTCCAGAACATCCGGCTTTTTGCGAACCTGACGGTTCTGGACAACGTGTTGATCGCGTATCACCCCCACGCGGGATATGGGCTGGGAGACGCCATCTTCCGCACCCGGCGGTATCGGGAGCGGGAAAAGGAGATGATAGAGCGGAGCCAGGAGTTTCTGGAGATTTTCGGCCTGGCCGACCGCCAGAACGACCTCGCCGGAAGCCTTCCCTATGGCCTCCAGCGACGGCTGGAGATCGCCCGCGCGCTGGCGACCCAACCCCGACTCCTGCTCCTGGACGAGCCGGCGGCCGGGATGAACCCCCAGGAAATTGACCAGTTGATGGAACTGATCCACTTCATCCGGGACCGCTTCCGGTTGACCATCTTCCTGGTGGAACACCAGATGCGGCTGGTGATGAACATCTGCGAGTGGATCACTGTGATGGACTTTGGAGAGATTATCGCCCGTGGCAAGCCGGAGGAGGTCCGGACCAACGAGCAGGTCCGTGAGGCGTATCTGGGCCGTCAGGCCATCCGCTGAGGAGGGCGTTATGGCGCTTTTGAGCGTGGAAAACCTGCATGTCTCATACGGAGCGATCCGGGCCCTGCACGGCATCTCGTTCCATGTGGCCAAAGGGGAAATCGTCACCCTGATCGGTGCCAACGGGGCCGGGAAATCCACCACTCTGCGGGCTATCTCTCGCCTCCTGCTGGTGGATCAGGGCCGCATTATCTACGATGGCCAGGACGTTACCAACGCCACTGCAGATCAGATCGTGCGGATGGGCATCGTCCATGTGCCGGAAGGGCGCAAGATTTTCGCCCCCCTGACGGTGCGGGAGAATCTGGAGATGGGAGCCTTCACCCGGAAGGACAAGCGGGAGATCGCAGAAAGCATGGAGTTCGTCTTCAACCTGTTCCCCCGGCTCCGGGAACGGGCGGAGCAGATGGGCGGGACCCTCTCCGGCGGCGAACAGCAGATGCTGGCGGTAGCCCGCGCACTGATGGCGAAGCCACGGCTGCTGCTGATGGACGAGCCCTCTATGGGTCTGGCGCCGATTCTGGTGGAGGAAATCTTTGAGGTCATCCAGCGGCTCAACCGGGAGGAGGGGGTGACGATTTTGCTGGTGGAGCAGAACGCCCATATGGCCCTCTCCGTGGCCCATCGGGGATACGTCCTGGAGACGGGGACGATCCAGTTGGAGGGGACGGCGGAGGAGTTGCGGGCCAACCCGCGCGTGCGCGAGGCTTACCTGGGCGGGGATTAACCGTCCGCGGGGCCATCCGGGGCGGGGGGCGGCGAAGCCGCCCCC
>DAOUBO010000037.1:0-2934 GCA_034432695.1 Anaerolineae bacterium
CTGGGCGTGCGTCGCGGCGGCCCCCCCCCCCGCCCCCGCCACGTCGTAGACGGGGGTGATGGCCTGGGGGACGAAAATCGCCATCACGCCGTCCACCTCCGGCGCCTCCAGCAGGACCTTCAGGGCGGCGGTGTAGTGGTCGGCCTGGGGGCCGCCCAGCATGTCCACCGGGTTGCCCGTCATCGTCCCCGGCGGGCAGACCTCCCGCAGCCGGGCCTGAGTTTCGGGGGAGAGGTCGGCCAGGCGCATCCCGTGCCGGTCCACATGGCCGGCGCCGGGGGCCGCCGGTCCTCCGGCGTTGGTCAGGATGGCCATGCGCGGCCCCCCCGGGGAACGCCGATAGGCCAGGGCGATGGCCGCGTCCACCATCTCCTCCAGCGTCTCCACCGGAATCGCCCCGGCCCGGCGGCAGGCGGCCAGGAAAGCCTGCTCCGCCCCGGCCAGCGCGCCGGTATGGGAGGAGACGGCTCGGGTGCCGCTGGGCGTCCGCCCGGCCTTCAGGACGACCAGGGGCTTCCGCGCGGTCAGGCGGCGCGCGGCCTCCACAAACCGACGGCCATCCGGCAGGCCCTCCACATACGCAGCCACGACGCGGGTGTGCGGGTCGGCGGCCAGGGAATCCAGCGCGTCGGCCATATCTATATCCGCCTGGTTGCCCAGGCTGATGATCCGGGAGAAACCCACGCCCACCACGTGGGCCCAGTCCATCGTCCCACCGCAGACCGCCCCGGAGTGGGAGACCAGGCCGATGCTCCCCTGGCCGGGCATGGTGCGGCTGAAGGGGGGATCTATGGGGGTGTACGTATCCAGGACGCCGACGCAGTTGGGGCCGATGAAGCGGATGCCGTACCGACGGGCGATCTGGCGTAACCGTTCTTCCTCCCCTTTGCCTGCCGCGCCCAGTTCGCCGAAGCCGGAGGCGATGAGGACGGCGTGGCGGATTCCCCGCTGTCCACATTCCTCCAGTGCCCCGGCGACCAGATGGGCCGGCAGGACGATGACCGCCAGGTCCACCGGGTCGGGCACCTCGGCGAGAGAGGAGTAGACCCGCAGGCCCAGCATCTCCCCGCCCTTCGGGTTGACGGGGTAGACCGGGCCCAGGTAGCCGTGGGTGACCAGGTTGTGGAGAACGCCGTAACTGAGTTTGGTAGGGTTGGCGCTGGCGCCCAGGACCGCGACGCCGCGCGGGTGGAAGAAGGTGTAGAGGGGATCGTTCATCTCTCACCAGACCAGGGATAGAATTGTGACGAGCACGGCCAGAGCCAGCAGGGCCAGGGCTATGCGGGTCAGCAGGAGGGCGGCGCGAGCCCGGCGGCCGTGGGCCCGGTGGGCACGTTCCCCGGCCTCCATCTCCTCCTGGTGGGCCGAGGGAAGTCCCTCCACCGCTCCCAGCCACCACGCGCGCGGGCAAAAGGCGTACTGCCCCACCTCGCTGGCCCGGATGTAGCGGTCCGCCGGCTCCCGACTCATAGCCTCCTGTGCCCGAAATCGGCTGGTCTCAAACTGCTTCCGCACAGGCGTTAACTGGTTACGCCACGCCTGGCCGTTCAGGAAAATCCGGTAAAGTGTCCGGTATCAGTCCGCGTCCTGTTTTCCTGATCGCTTCCAGCAATTGGCGAGCAGCCCGCTCCCACGGGAACGCCGCGGCGCGCGTCAGGCCCTGTGCCCGCATCTGGGCCCGCAGGGCCTCGTCCTCCAGCGCGCGCCGCATCGCCGCTGTCAGTCCCTCCTCGTCGGTCGGATCCACCAGCAGCGCCGCGTCCCCCGCTACCTCCGGCAGGCTGGACGCGTTAGAACAGACGACTGGCACCCCGCAGGCCATCGCCTCCAGCACGGGGAGCCCGAATCCTTCGTAGAACGACGGCATCACGAAAAGGCGCGCCTCCCGATACAGCGCGGGCAGGTCCTCCTCCTCCACAAACCCCAGGATCCGGACCCGGTCCGGGAAACGTGTGGCCTCGGCCAGGACCTCCTCGTACAGCCAGCCCCGCCCGCCCGCGATGACCAGAACGATGTCCTTTTCGGGTAGACGTGCGAACGCGCGGATGAGGCGGACGTAGTTCTTGCGCGGCTGAAGCGTCCCCACGGCGAGGACATACGGCCGGTCCAGGCCGTAGCGCGCCCGGAGGCGCTCCCGCTCTCCCGCCTCCGGCCGGGGGTGAAACCGCGCGTCTACTCCGCTGTAGAGCACCTCCACCTTTTCGGGCGGCGTCCCCAGTAGTTCTATCAGGTCGGCGCGGGTCGCCTCCGAGTCCGCCAGAACCCGGTCGGCTCGCTGGACCGAGGCCGGCACCACCCGCGAGAGATAGCGGGCCAGTTTGGGGACAAAGTGCTCCGGATATCGCAGGAAGGAGAGGTCATGGACGGTGAGCAGTGTTCGGGTGGAGTGCCGGGTGGGAGGAAGGACAAAATCGGGGGAATAAAAGAGGTCCACCCGGCCGACGAGGGCCTCCACCGGGAGCGGGACGCGCAGCCGATGCCAGAAGCGGGCCATCCATTCGTCGCCGACGGGGAAAAAACGGCAACGGGCCCCTGGAACCGGGCTCCTCCGAAAGGCCCGTCGTCCTGCGGCCGCGAAGAGCGTGAAAGAGAGGTCGGGCGCCTCCGCCTGGCCGATCCGGAGCAGTGCGCCCACCAGTTCGCGGGTGTAACGTCCGATCCCGGCCTGCTGCTGAACCGCCGCGGTGTAGTCTATGCCGACGTGGATCATCGGGAAGCGGGGGAGGGTCACCACGCCCGGATGCCCTACGGGTGGTTCAGCCGCCCGGTCTTCCGGGCGTATTTCAGGAAAATCCGGTAAAGTTTCCGGTATCAGTCCGCGTCCTGTTTTCCTGATCGCTTCCAGCAGTTGGCGAGCAGCCCGCTCCCACGGGAACGCCGCGGCGCGCGTCAGGCCCTGTGCCCGCATCTGGGCCCGCAGGGCCTCGTCCTCCA
>DAOUBO010000038.1:0-2691 GCA_034432695.1 Anaerolineae bacterium
GCCCCGGCGCTCCTGGAGACGGCGCGGGCGGTGGCCCGGCTGGACGTCGCCGCCGCGCTGGCGGAGGGCGCCGTCCGCAACCGCTACGTCCGCCCCGAATTGACCGACGAGAACGTCCTGGAGATCGTCGGCGGGCGCCACCCCATTGTGGAGCAAAGCCTTTCGGAACCCTTCGTCCCCAACGACCTGCATCTGGACGAGGAGACTCGCATCCTCATCATCACCGGCCCGAACATGGCCGGGAAATCCGTATATATCCGTCAGAACGCGCTCATCGTCCTGATGGCCCAGATGGGGAGTTTCGTCCCCGCGGAGCGGGCCCGCATCGGCATCGTGGACCGCATCTTCACCCGCATCGGCGCACAGGACGAGGTGGCGTCGGGCCAGTCCACCTTCATGGTGGAGATGGTGGAGACGGCGAACATCCTCAACAACGCCACCCCCCGCAGCCTGCTGATCCTGGATGAGATCGGGCGGGGGACCAGCACCTACGACGGCATCTCCATCGCCTGGGCGGTGGTGGAGTACCTGCACAACCACCCCGGGCGGCGGGCGCGCACCCTCTTCGCCACCCACTACCACGAACTGACGGAACTGGCGGACCGGCTCCCCGGCGTGCAGAACGTCAACCTGGCGGTGGCGGAGGAGGGCGGGCAGGTGGTCTTCCTGCACAAAGTGGTCCCCGGCGGCGCGGACCGCTCCTACGGCATCCACGTGGCCCAGTTGGCGGGGGTTCCCCGGCCGGTGATTCAGCGGGCCCAGGAACTGCTGGAGGCTCTGGAGAGCGGGAAATTCCGGCCCGGAACCCCGGACCCCCGCCCTTATCAGCCCCCCCTCTTCGTGGAAGAACACCCGGTCGTGGAGGAACTCCGCCGGCTGGACATCGCCCAGATGACGCCCCTGGAGGCCATCAACAAACTCTACGAGTTGCAGCAGAAGGTGAGGGGGGCCGTCCCGAAACGCAGAAAGTAGGCTGTGGTGGTCGGGGCTGAACGCAGTGGGCGCCGAAGTTTGACAGTTCGGCCGACCTCGGCTATACTTCTGACGTCAACTTGCCCTGAGGAAGGAGCGCTATGAAGTGGGAATGCATGGTTTGCGGCTACATCTACGACCCCGAAAAAGGTGACCCCGCTCGGGGAATCCCTCCCGGGACCCCCTTTGAGGACCTCCCGGACGACTGGACCTGTCCGGATTGTGGCGCAACCAAGGACATGTTTGAGAAAGTGGCCTGAATGACCCGGTACGTCGTCATCGGCAACGGCGTGGCCGGCGTGACGGCTGCACAGGCCATCGCCCAATCTCAGCCCGACGCCGACCTCCACGTCTACGCGGCCGAACCCTACCCATACTACCGCCGGCCCCAACTCCCCGACTACATCGCCGGGCTGGTGACGGAGGCCGACATCACTTATCGTCCCCCCCAGTGGTATGCGGAGCGGGGGATTCAGGTCCACCTGAACTCCCCGGTGGTGGAACTGGACGTGGCCGCGCGCCGCCTGCGTCTGGCGGACGGGGCCGCCGTCCCCTACGACCGTTTGCTGCTGGCGACGGGCGGCGTTGCCTGGAAGCCCCCCGTCCCGGGAAACGACCTGGAGGGGGTCTTCACCCTCCGGACCCTGGACGACGCCCGCGCCATCCGGGATCGGGCCCGGGAATCCCGACGGGCCGTCGTCGTCGGCGGGGGGCTCCTGGGGCTGGAGACCGCGCGCGCCCTGCGTGCCCTGGGCCTGGAGGTTACCGTCCTTGAGGTCGCCCCCCACCTGATGCCCCGCCAACTGGACCGGGAGGGGGCGGCTGTGCTGGAGACCCTGCTCCGCGGGATGGGCATCCGGACGGAGACGGGCGCCGTGACGGAGGCGATTCTGGGGGATGGCCCGGGGCGTGTCGTTCGGCTGAAGGACGGGCGGGAGTTCCCGGCCGACCTGGTCGTTTTCTCCGCGGGCATCCGCTGCGAGGTGACCCTGGCCCGCGGGGCCGGGCTGGCGGTGAACCGGGGCGTGGTGGTGGACGAACACCTCCAGACCAGCGCGCCCGACGTCTACGCCGCCGGCGATGTGGCGGAGGCGAACGGCGTCGTCTACGGCATCGTCCCCGCCGCGATAGATCAGGCCCGCGTCGCCGCGGCCAACCTGGTCGCTCCGGGCAGCGCGGTCTATCGGGGAACCCTCCCTGCCACCACCCTCAAAGTTGTCGGCGCCGAGTTGACTTCCATCGGGGAATGCGTCGTGGAGGCAGACGACCTGGTCCAACTCCGGCGGGCCGACCTCCAGCGGGGCCGCTACCGGAAACTGGCCCTGCGGGAAGGCCGTATCGTCGGCGCCATCCTCCTGAACGAACGGGAGCATACCGCGCCCATCCGCCAGTTGATGGATCGGGGCGCCGACGTCTCCGCCTATGTGGACCTCCTGATGGAGGAAAACCCGGAATGGAAACGGCTTACCGCCTGATCTCCAGCCCTGGACGCTAAAGAACTGAAGGGCTGTGCGGGTTGGGCTGCCGCTTCGGGGCCGACCGTAGGGACGACCCGCGTCGCCCCCGATATAGGCACGATCAACCTTGCGCTGCGGGCCGATCCCCCATCGGCGCCCAGGGTAGCGGGAATCGGCGCGAAAATCTGTGTGAAACCGCGCCCAATTTCGGGCCAAAGCGAACCATCCCGGATCGCAGCTGGACTTTGGATAAACCGCCAGG
>DAOUBO010000039.1:0-3095 GCA_034432695.1 Anaerolineae bacterium
GGCGGCCTGCGCGAAGCCCCCGCCGCTCCCGCCCACGGCGACCCCGGTCCCGCCCACGGCGACCCCGGTCCCGCCGACGGCGACCCCGGTGCCACCCACGCCGACGCCGGTGCCCGAGGTGGACGAGTTCTCCGTCCTGGCGAACTACATCGCCGAAAAGTTCGCCAACTGGACGCCGGTCGTCACCGCCGATGAGGTCTACGAGAACCTGACCGACGGCGACACCACCAACGACCCCTTCATCATTGACGTCCGCAAGCCGGAGGACTACGCCAAGGGGCACATTCCGGGCGCCTACAACATCTTCTGGAAGGACATCGTTAAAGAAGAGTACCTCTCCAAACTGCCCAGGGACCGCCAGATTGTGATCTACTGCTACACGGGCCATACCGGCGAGGCCGCGGCCACCGTCCTGATGCTCCTGGGCTACAAGGCAACCAACATGAAGTTCGGCTTTATGGGCTGGAGCCTGAACGACGAGGCGCTGGCCCAGCCTCGCTTCACCGGCCCCGCCGGGTACCCGGTGGAGACAGAGCCCCATCCGCTGACGGAGACCTACGCTCCGCCCTCCTGGAAGACCGGCGAGAGCGACCCGGCGGCCATCGTCCTGGCCCGCGCCCGCGAGGTGCTGCCCAACTGGAGCCCCGTCATCACCGCCGACGATCTCTACGAGAACCTGACCGACGGCGACACTACCAACGACCCCTTCATCCTGAGTGTCCGCAAGCCCGAGGACTACGCCAAGGGGCACATCCAGGGCGCGTACAACGTCTTCTGGAAAGAGGTGCCCAAGCCGGAGAACCTGGCCCACTATCCCACCGATAAGCCCATCGTCACCTACTGCTACACCGGGCACACCGGCCAGGCGGCCGCGACGGCCCTGGCCCTGCTGGGCTACAACGTCGTCAACCTGAAGTACGGTATGATGGGCTGGACCGACAGCGACGAGGTGCTGGCTCAGCCCCGCTACGACGCGGCGACCGCTCCCGACTACCCCATTGAGACGGAGCCGCACCCGTTGCCGTAGTGCAGAGAACGTGCCAGGCACCCGGGAAGGTGCCTGGCACGCCTCATTTCAAGGAGGTGCCACGGTGCGGAAAGGAATCTGGCTGTTCCTCGGCGGCCTGCTGGGGCTGGTTCTGACGGCCTGCCTGGCCCGTCCGGAGATCACCCCGCTGCCGCCCAGCCCGATGCTCCCCGTCGTCCCCACCCTGGAGGCCACCCCGGTTCCGCCCACGGAGACCCCTGCCCCGGCGGCGGATAGCAGCACCTGTATCGCCTGCCACACCGACGAGGAGACGCTGAAGGCGCTGGCAGTGGAGCCGGAGAAGGCCGAACACCTCTCCGAGGGGGAGGGCTGAGGGGGCTCGCTGCCTCCGCTGGAGGGATGGGGGAAGGGCTTTCTGGACGACCAGGCGCTGGGCGAAGGGCACGCCGACCTGGGCTGCATCGCCTGTCACGGCGGCGTCGGCGGGACGACGGATAAGGAGGAGGCCCACCAGGGCATCGTCCGCGACCCCGACCCGGCCCAGACCTGCGCGTCCTGCCACAAATCCATTGTCGGCACCTATCAGGACAGCCTGCACGTGACGCTGGCGGGCTACTACACCGTGCTCCGGGCCCGGGGCAGCGAGGAGACCTGGCCCCAGTTGATGACCGCCTTTGACAACCACTGCGACAACTGCCACGCCTCCTGCGGCCAGTGCCACGTGAGCCGGCCCACCCTCAACGAGGGCGGCCTGCTGGCCAAGCACGAGTTCAAGAAACTGCCCCCGATGAACCTGACCTGCATCGGCTGCCACGGCACGCGGGTCAACGACGAGTACAAGGGCAAGAACCAGACCGCCGACGGCGCGAAAGTCCCCGCCGATGTCCACTTCAACCCCGGCGGCATGGCCTGCTTCGCCTGCCACACGGGCGACCAGATGCACGGCGCGCTGGGGGTCTTCAACCACCGCTACGACGGCCCGCCAGACCCGTCCTGCACCCAGGCGGGGTGCCATGAGAACATCGGCGGCCCGGACGACCAGGTGGCGTATCATACCCAGGTCCACCTGGAGAAGGTCCAGTGCCAGGTCTGCCACGCGGCGCCCTACAAGCACTGCTACAACTGCCACGTGCAACTCTCGGATCAGGGCATCCCGTACTTCAAGGTGGAGCCGTCGGAGATTTACTTCATCATCGGGAAGAACCCCATCCAGAGCCCGGAGCGGCCGTGGGAGTACGTGGTGCTGCGGCATGTGCCGATCGCGCGGGATACCTTCGCCTACTACGGCGAGAACCTGCTGCCCAACTTTGACGCGCGGGAGACCTGGACGTATGCGACGCCACACACCATCCAGCGCCGCACCCCGCAGACGGAGTCCTGCAACTCCTGCCACGGCAACGCCTCCCTCTTCCTGACGGAGGACTTCGTCCGCCAGAAGGCGCCGGACGAACTGGAGGCGAACCGCAACGTCATCGTGACGGAGATCCCGTAGACGCTCCGGGGGGCCGGCGCTGATCGCCGCCCCCCTGCTCCATTTTCGGCCCAGGGGTCCCTTCAATTCCCCTCTCCGGACCCCGAACAAACGGGATAGGTCGGATTGGCAATCCGACCTACCTCACCCGCTTGACAACGCGCGAAAACAGGCTATAATCAACGCCATCAGGGAACTTCCCCATCCTGCATCACCCTCCTTACACCCTGTGTGAACACGGGAAAACGTGAAGCAGGAAACGGGTTCTCTGTCACCCCGATTGTACGACCTGGCCCGGCAGTACGGCCTGATCGCCGTCTACAGTTTCGGCAGTCGGGCCGAAGAGGTGGCCGCGCGGGTGGCCGGCCGGGCCGTGGAACCCGCCCATCCGGCCTCCGACGTGGACATCGGCGTCCTGCCGGCCCCCGGGCGGCGCCTCACCGCCGCCGAGCGGGCCGATCTGACGGTGGCCCTGGAAGACCTGCTGGACGTGCCGCGGGTGGACCTGGTCATCCTGCCGGAGGCCCCGCCCTTCCTGGCGCTGGACATCGTGCGGGGGGAACTCCTCTGCACAACGGACCCGGACGCCGAGGCGGAGAATCCACTCTAAGTCCTGCGGCGGGCGGCGGCACGCGC
>DAOUBO010000040.1:0-6629 GCA_034432695.1 Anaerolineae bacterium
GCCCCCCGGGCGCGCGGCCGGGGCCTCCGCCGGGTTGGCCACAACCAGAGAGTGGTGGTACGTGCCTGGCGCTTCCCGCAGCAGTCGCTGGAGGAGCGGCTGGTCGGGGCGGCTCAGTTCCAGAAGCCGGAAAGGGGTCGCCAGGTCAAAGAGAGGCCCCAGAAAAAACAGGCTGCCCAGGCTCAGGCTGGCCGAGACCAGGCCGTTGGCCGCCGCGGTGATCAGCGTCAGGCTCACTTCCGCCCAGTTGGGCAGGCCGCGCGGGATCAGAAAGGCTACCGTGATCCCCACCAGCGCAGCGCTGACCAGCAGGGCCGCGCGAAAAAAGTCTGTCGGTCGGTCGGCCCGCCGAAGAGCCAGCGCCGCCACCGTCCCGCCCACGGCCGCATAGAGCCCCAGTTCCAGCGAGTGCTCCCCGATGAGCCCGACCATCCCGGCCATCAGGAGGTTCACCGCCAGACCGGAGGGAAGCCCCAGTGCCGCGGCACTCAACATCGCCAGTGCCGGAGCCGGGAACAGGTAACGCAGGACCGTCCGATCCGGAACCATCAGCCGGGCCAGGAGCAGAAACAGCGACCACAGAACGGCCAGCAGCAGAAGTTGCCGCCCATCCTGAAGGACGTCCGGCTGAAACCGGAACAGGAAGGCACCGAGAAGGAGCAGGGCCAGAACGACGAACAGGCCGCTGGATGCGACGTCTGTCCACCGGGTCTGGGGCTGATGCAGGCCCAGTTCCCGGAGAGCCTCCAGGTCCAGCGCGGTGACCCGCTCTCCCTCCCGTACGATGATCTCGTTGGCCTCAAAGGTGCGGACGACGGGGGGAACGGATTCCCGCGCCTGTTGCCGGGCCTGCTGGGTGGCTTCCTCGTCGTAGAAAGAGTTGGGGGCAATGAGGCGCTGGGCCAGCGCCGCCGTGACCGACGCCTCCTCCGGGGAAAGGTCCAGCCCGATCAGGGAGGGGATCTCCCGCCGGGCTTCGGCCAGCGCGTCCTCCCGCACTCCCAACCGCATCTTCTCCTCCACGACCTTCAGTACCTCCAGTTGGACCCGGTTCCACGAATCGTCCGGGAGGGCCAGAAGGGTATCGGCGACGGAGAGCGGGAGGTCGTGGAGTTCAGGGACAGCCAGCACCCAGGCCCGCCGCTGGGCGGAGGTCCCGAAAGGGTCGGCCCGGACGGAGCCCAGGTAGTCCAGGACCTGACGGGCCCGCTCCAGTTGCTGACGGGCCAGATGCGGGTTCGGTTCGGTATAGACGGGCTGAACGGCGGCCTCGGCCTGCCGCTGCTGCTCCGCGGTTCGGATGGCGCTCTCGTAGGTGATCCGGCGGGGGGCCCGGATGTCCCGGGGCGCGACGTCTCCCTCTTCCAGCGCGACGCGGCTGGAGGGGAGAAGGGGAAAGGCCAACAGCGCCGTCGTCCATCCGGCCAGGAGAAGGCCGACCAGACCCAGCCGGATCCAGAACCATCCTCGCGCCCAGAATCCGAAGCCGGCGGTTGTCATCCCGTTGTTTGCCCCCGGAGGTTACGGCTCAAAGAAGACCATCCCTATGCCGAGTTTGTCCAGCGCTTCCTCGGCGTAGTAGGTCACCAGCGCGCTGGGGTCGTCCAGCGCGGCGCAGAGCGCGGGGACCGCCTCCTGAGGGCCGATGATGGAGAGGGCGCGAGCGGCGCCGATGCGCGTGGCGGTATCCCCTTCCTGCAGGGCGGCAACCAGCGCAGGGACGGCCGGGGCGCCGATGCGGGCCAGCGCGTCCGCGGCCAGGCGGGCCACATAGGCCGAGGGGTCGGAGAGGGTGGCGATCAGCGGCGCGACCGCTTCCGGAGGGTGCAGCGCTGCCAGCCCGACCACTGCACAGGCCCGAACGTCCGGGTCGGGGTCCTGCAGCGCCGCTATCAGTTCCGCCGCCGCCTCCGGCGTCCCCACCGCAGCCACAGTCCGTACCGCCCACCACCGATAGTCCCGCTCCGGAGAGGACTGCCACTCCCGGAGCATGGGGAGAGCGCTCTCGCCCAGTTCGGCGCCGATCCGGATGGCCAGTTCCTCCGCCCGGATGTCGTCCTTCTTGCGGACGGCGTCCTCCAGAGCCTGCAGCAGTGGGTGCATCCAGAAGACCTCCTGTATCGGGTGCCCGACGAACCGGGCGAAAGCGGCGCGGCTGGGAAGGGTGGAAAAATGAAACAGGTGCGTTGGGCAGCGACAGTCGCTGGCTCCAAATCCGGGGGCAGGCGTGGACGCGCCGGGCAAAGCCCCCAGCGCTTCGGCCCAGAGACACTCCTGTCGTTCTGTTCCTTCGGCGAACCACGCGCCCAGGGGATGGGCAACGCCCTGCAGGGCATCTATGTGCCAGACGACCGGCCGGGGTGTCCGGCAGTGGCGGGCCAGGCGGGCCTGAAGACCTCCTGGCCCCCGTGCGCTTCCCGCGTACGCCAGCACTCCTGCCGGGAACCGAAACTGCCCCAACTTCCCGACAACGATTTCCCGCTCCTTGTCCAGCGCCAGAAAAAGGACGTAGGTGCCGGGTCGGGAAGGGATCATTGGCCCATCCATCGCTGCCAGGACGCCCCGGCAATCAGGCTCAACCCGCTCCCCAGGAGGACCAGCCCCAGCCCCACCACGTCCATTGTCTGGATCGCGTGGGAGATGTCCATTGCGTAGAGCGTGGCCCCCTCATAGGGTCCCGGCAGGGCCAGAACGACCAGGCCTGCCAGCAGGACGAGAGAGCCCACCGTTGCCAGAACGAAGACCTGTCGGTTCCCTATCATTCCGGCGGCGGCGGAACAGGGAGGTCCTCCACCGCAACGTGGATCCACTTATCCCCCTCCTCAATCAGCATTACCGGGATGTCGTCGCGGATGGGGTACTTTCGGCCGCAATCCGGCTCCTGGCAGACCAGCCAGCAGCCGTGAACCAGTTCCAGACGGCCGGGGTCTTCCCCCGGCTTCCGGGTTTCGCCGCTCACGCAGTAGGGACAGCGCAGGATGGCCAGCAGTTCCGGGTCTACCATAAGGTCCCTCCCTCTGGATGGGTCATAGACAGTATAGCACGACCTCCAAAAGAGGCAACCTGGACAGATAGAGGGCATTTTCAGGGAACTGTAGGGGCGACCGGCAGGTCGCCCCCCCATAAGGGCGACCAGCCCCCACCGACGCCCATAATATGGGGTGGCCCGTAGGCCGAAATTCATCTCGGCTTACATCCTGGCGGTTTATCCAAAGTCCAGTAAGCAGGCCACGACGCGAAAATCCAGAGAGCGTAGAGCAATTGCGAGCAGTTGCCCTTATCCCAGGAGCCGAAGGGGCGGGCATTGAACTGCATCCGTTGGCTCAGAGATCGGAAAAACAGGGTGGGGCAACCGCAAAGGTTGCCCCACCCTGCATCTTCCGAAACAAGCCCATCAGCATCCCGACCCGGCGCGCTTCAGTGGGTCAGAATCTGGCTGAGGAAGCGGCGCGTCCGCTCTTCTCTGGGATTGGAGAAGAACTCTTCCGGAGTACCCCCTTCCACGATAGTGCCATCGGCAAAGAAGAAAATCCGATCGGCGACCTCCTTCGCGAAGCCCATCTCATGGGTGACGACGATCATCGTCATCCCCGATTGGGCCAGGTCTCGCATCACATCCAGTACTTCCTTAATCATCTCCGGGTCCAACGCGGAGGTCGGTTCGTCAAAGAGCATAATCTTCGGCTGCATAGCCAGTGCGCGCGCGATGGCCACCCGCTGCTGCTGCCCGCCGGAAAGTTGGGCCGGATACTTGTGGGCCTGCTCCGGGATACCCACTCGTTCCAGAAGTTCCATCGCGATCCGCTCCGCTTTTTCCCTGGGCCAGCGGCGAACCCAGATCGGGGCCAGTGTGATGTTCTGAAGCACCGTCAGGTGGGGGAACAGATTGAACTGCTGGAAGACCATCCCGATCTCACTCCGGACGGCCGCGATGTTGCGGATGTCGTCGGTGAGTTCTATGCCGTCCACAATGATCCGTCCTCTCTGGTGACGCTCCAGACGATTAATGGTGCGAATAAAGGTGGATTTCCCCGAACCCGAGGGGCCGCAGATAACGACCACTTCTCCCCGCTTCACCCTCAGGTTCACTCCCCGCAGTACGTGGAAGTCCCCAAACCACTTGTGGACGTCCTCGCAGATGATGATGTCGTCTCCCGTATCTATTCTCCGTTCGTTCATCGTTCTCCAACTCCCAGCGCAATCTCCAGGCGGCGGCTGGCATAGGACATCGCGTAACTGAAAATCCCGTAGACCAGCGCCACAAAGAGATAAACCTCCCGTTGAAGTCCCATATAGGCCGGGTTGGCCAGAACTGCTTTTCCGATCCCCAGGAGTTCCAGAAGCCCCATAATGGCAACCAGAGAGGTGTCCTTAAAGAGGCTGATAAACTGTCCCACGTTCGCCGGGATCACCAGCCGCAGTGCCTGCGGGAGAACGATCAGAATGGTGGTCTGGAGGCCATTCAGCCCGAGAGCACGCGCCGCTTCTATCTGCCCCTCCGGAATAGCCTGCAGGCCCCCGCGCACGTTCTCGGCGATGTAGGCGGCACTGAAGAGGGTAAAGCCAGCCATAGCCCGCATCACCCGGTCCACGCGCAGCCCTTCCGGGAGAAAGAGGGGAAGCATAATATCGGCCATAAAGAGCACGGTAACCAGGGGCACCCCCCGGATGAGTTCAATGTACAGGACGCTGAAGAGGCGGACGGCGGGAAAGGCGCTTCGCCTGCCCAGGGCCAGCAAAACGCCCAGAGGGAAAGAGAGCACGATGCTGACCAGGCTCAGCAGAAACGTCAGGAGCAAGCCGCCCCAGAGGCTGGTCTCCACCCGGGGAACCAGGGGGCTCCCGGGAAATCCGTATAAAAGAACAATAAATACGATAAAGCACAGGAGCCAGCCGATGGAAGCGGCGTATCCTGCAATTCGTTTGCCGTGCCAGGTCTTCTGGGCTACCCTTCCGGCGCCGTAGCCCATAAGGAGGGCGGCCAGGTTCCTCAGAAGCCACCCGCGCGTGGTGCCGGCGGCTGGCAGGAGGGCCAGGAGCAGGAGAGCCAGCCCCAGCGCGCCGCCAAACTGCCGCATTGTCCCACCCCACAGCCCAGCGCCCAGCCCGAAGAGGCCGGAGAACAGAAGCAGGCCCAGCCACAGCCGCCAGACCTGGTCGGGAGGGTACTGGCCCACCATAAAGAGGCGCAGGTTATGGGTCACCACCTCCCACCGGGCCTGTGTCCAGGCCCAGACGATCAGCCCCCGCCCGACCTCGTAAAGAATCCAGAGTCCCAGGACCGTCAGGAGGGCATTATACCAGGGGGAGAGAAGGTTTCTCCGAATCCACTCTCCCGGCCCCAGCGTCGCTCTCGGGGGTTCCAGAACCTGAGGGACGGCCATCTTTCACTTCTCCAGAAACCGCACGCGGCGGTTATAGAGGTTCATCAGCAGCGAGGTGAACAGGCTCATCGCAAGATAACTTCCCATCACCAGCACAACGGCGGGGATGGGTTGCCCGGTCTGGTTGAAAATCGTCTTCCCGATGCTGAACAGGTCCGGGAAGCCCACGGCGATGGCCAGACTGGAGTTTTTGGCCAGGTTGAGGTACTGACTGGTCAGCGGGGGGATAATCACCCGTAGAGCCTGAGGGAGGATAATCAGCCGGAAAATCTGGCCCTCCCGCAGGCCCAGCGCGCGGGCAGCCTCAATCTGCCCTTTGCGGACGGAGAGAATGCCTCCGCGCACCACTTCGGCGATGAACGCGCCGGTGTAGACGACCAGCCCGATCAGCAGAGAGGCAAACTCCGGGGTGAGGATGAGACCCCCTTCGTAGGCCAGTCCGGCAATCCGGGGCCGCTCCATCTGGAGAGGAGGACCCAGCACCCCCCAGCCGGCCAGGACGAAAAGAAGCCAGACTCCCACCGCAATGGGCCAGGCATACCCGGCCCGTCCGGTCGCATCCTGGTAGCGCTGCCGGACCCGCCAGACCCACCACGCCACGGCGGTCCCGAGCGCCACGACACCCAGCCAGGGGTAGAACGTGGACGTGGGACGAAACCACAAAAGGGCAATGCCCCGCTGGCTGATCCACGCGCTCTCGCCAATACGCAGGCTCTCCTGGATAGGGGGCATCTTGAAAATCACCGCGTAGTACCAGAAAACCAGCTGGACCAGAAGGGGGGTGTTCCGGATCAGTTCCACATATGCTGCAGCGATCTGACGGATCAGCCAGTTGGGCGAGAGGCGCGCGACCCCGGCGATTAACCCCAGGATGGTTGCGAGAAAAATGCCAACCACCGTGACCCGCAGCGTGTTCAGAACGCCGACCAGGAAGGCTCGCGCGTAAGAGTCGCCGGGATCATAGGGGATGGGGGTCTCACCGATGCGGAAACCGGCCTCCAGGGAGAGGAACCCGAAGCCAACGGAAAGACCTCTGCGGTGCAGTGCGTGGAGCAGATTGGAATAGAAGAAACCGGCAATAAGAGCCAGGATTAGAATGAAGAGGGCCTGAGCGGCGAATTGGAGGACTCGCTCGCTGCGCCAGAAGGGAACGGAGGGCCGAGACCGCATAAGCAACTCCGCTATTGGGCCGATGTTGTCGCAGGGGCGGGGGAAGCCCCGCGGCGGACACCCCCCCACGCCCCC
>DAOUBO010000041.1:0-10893 GCA_034432695.1 Anaerolineae bacterium
GGCGGCCTCCGCGACCTCCAGCGCGACGTTGGGCCGGTAGACCCCGCCGCAGGCTACGGGTCGCATAGGGCGACCCAACCCCGACCAGGTCATAATCCCCTTCGGCCAGTTCCTCCAGAATCTCGTGGACCACCGTCCCGTGGCGGATGCGGATCTGAACCGGGATTCCCCGCCTCTCCAGAGCCTGCCGGGCCTGCTGGATGTTCCGTCCCATTGGCGTATCCGTCTGAGGGAGTTCCTCCCAGTGGTTCCGGACCTCCTCGGCGAGGGGATAGGCCATAGTAATGGGCTCTACCACGTGCAGCAGGGTGATGCTTCCCCCGGCCTGTTGCGCCAGCCAACCCAGCAGGTCCACCAGCGCTTCCACGTAGTGCAGTCCTCCCGTGCACAGGAGAAAGCGCTCCAGCGAGTCCCGAAACGTGCTCGTATAGAGAACGGGGAACTCGGCGCGTGCCAGCAGGCGGGCAAGGACCCCACCCCAGAGAAGCGGCGGTGCCATCGGCCCCAGAACCACCAGGTCCTCCGGACGGGCCTGCCGGAGCAAGACGGTGCGGAGACTCCCTTCCCACACCAGGGCCTGATGCAGACACCCGGCTTCCTTCAGCCGGGCCCCGTACTCCTCCACCAGCGCCGCAACCTCAGAGCGACGGGCCGGTTTCTCCGCGATCCCCAGCAGACTGACCGGCGTCTCCAGTCGGGGCGCCAGCCAGGCACCGTACTCCAGAGCGGGCCGGGTTGAGCGATCGCCGTTGGTACAGAGCAAAATCTCCATCGCCTTAGCGGAAGAGCCAGATTCCTGCCAGCCCGGAAGCCAGAAGCACAAGGGCGGGCGGAACTTTCAGTTGAAGGGCCACGAAACTGAGCACAGCCAGCAAGATGGCCCTCCAGTTTCGGGCGTTCTCGCCGAAGATCTGCCAGGCGACCACGACCATCAGGACAGCCACCGCGGGCGTCAGCCCCTGAACAAAGTTGCTGACCCACGCCTCCCCCCGGATCCGCTGGAGCAGAAAGACGATCAGGAGCATCAGGAGCGTGGGCGGCAGAATGGAGCCCAGGAGGGCGATGAGTGCGCCGGGGAGCCCTCCTATGGCATATCCGACGAACATCGCCAGTTGAAGGGCGTCGCTCCCGGGCAGAACGCTGGAGAAGCCCACCGCCTCAATGAACTCCTCCTCGCTCATAAAATGCCCGACGGCCTCCCTGTAGAGAAGGCCCGCGGAGGCCGGGCCGGAGGTAGTCAGCAGGTTGACTTTCAAAAACAACCAGAAAACCTGAAGCCATTTCCCCATTGGCCCTCCTTTCAGCACTCACCGCGAACCTCAGCCTCCAGACGGGCAAAGAACCGAACCATAAACGCGTGCCGCTCCTCCGCCAGGGCGCGCCCGGTGGGCGTCGTCATCCCATCCCGAAGGCGGGAAAGTTTGAAGAGGAACTCATGAACGGGCGTGTGGTGAGGGGCGCCGTCGCCCTCGGCCTGCGCGACCTCCGGAGGAGCCCAGAGCGGTCTCCCCAGCGCGCCCGCGTGGGCAAACGCGCGCGCGATACCGATGGCCCCGATCGCGTCCAGTTTGTCGGCATCAAACAGGGCGCGCGCCTCCGGCGTCGCCGGTGGAGGGCCCGCGCGGAACCGGTGGGCCGCGATGGCCGCCGCGACGGCCTCCACCTTCTCCGGAGGATATCCGGCCAGAATCTCCCGCGCGCGCCGTGCGCCAATCTGCGCGTGGTCTTCCCCCGTCCGCGCCTCCTCCGCCCGCCCGATATCGTGGAGGAGCGCGGCCGCCCGAACGACCTCCAGGTCTCCGCCTTCGGCGCGGGCGATGCGCTCCGCCAGCGCCAGCACCCGCAGGACGTGGTCAAAGTCGTGGCTGCTCCTCGCGTCCAGGTAGTAACGGCGGGCCTCTTCTACACCGATCATCGGCTCACCCCCATCTTCTGGCTCAGCCAGATGGCCAGAAAGGTCAGCAAAATCCCCAGCAGCAGGGCCCCCATCACCAGCGCGATCAGGCGGCGGCGGATCTGCCAGGAGCGATACCTCCCGGTCACCCAAAGAAAGAGCCCCACCGCCAGCCCGGCCCCGCCGATGACGCCGACGGTATAGGCAAAGGCCGTCGCCAGGAGACGGGGCAGGTCTACCAGCACGATCAGGCGCCCGAAGAGCCGCAGAGCATAGCGGCTGGCCAGAAGGGCGTACCCGACACCGATAAGGAGCCCCAGCAGAGACACGGCGATGCCCTGCCACCGCCCGGGCCCCCGCTCCAGCCAGAGCGTCAGAAGCCCCAGCAGGATCAGGGTGAGCGCAAAGGTCAGAACCAGAATGGAGAGCAACTGAAGCATAGGTCCCCCGTAACGGTCGCGAACGGCCTGGTCTGCGCTAATTATCGCTTTCCCGGGGAATTTGGCAAGCGGGCCGAAGCACCGCCGTCGTGGGCCGTCCTACTCCAGGCGCCGACTCACCCGCCGCGCAGCGATGAAGAGCACCACCACCGTCAGCCCGGCCAGTGCCAGCGCATGGGGCCAGAGGTCCGCCAGGCCTGCCCCTTTGAGCATCACGCTTCGGATGATCGCCAGATAATGATACATCGGCACCAGGTGACTGGCGGCCCGCAGCATTGGAGGGAGATTTTTGACCGGTACCAGATAGCCGGAGAGGGTCAGGTCCATCAGGGCCTGGATGAACACGAAGAGCAGAGCCTGCTGCTGGGTTCGGGAGAAACCGGAAATCATCAGCCCCCACGCCACCTCGGTCAGGACAAAGGCCAGGGTCAGGAGCAAAAGAAGCCAGAAGGAACCCCGCAGCGGGACGCCAAAGCCGTAGACGGCCATCGCCAGCAGGAAGAGGAAATTCAGCAGACCGATCAGCAGCGCGGGGATCGCTTTGCCCAGGATCAGCTCGGTGCGGCGCATCGGCGTCACAATCAACCCCTCCAGCGTGCCCAGTTCCCGCTCCCGGGCCAGCCCGAGGGACGCGATGGCCAGCGTGATCTGGTAGGTGATGAACCCCACCTGCGCCGGGATCGTGAATTGGCGGACGTTGTAGGTGGGGTTATAGTGGGTCACGACCTCCAGATGCAGGAGAGAGGCCAGACGAAGCCCCTGCGCGGCCAGGCGCTCCTGCCCGTAGTTGGCAAAGAGCGTCTGAACCGCCGAGAGCGCGATGCCGGCCACCGCGTCGTTGGTCCCATCCACCACAACCCGCACCTGCGCCGTCCGCCTGGGGTCCTCCAGGCTGGCTGTAAACCCGGCGGGGAAAATGACCCCCACCCGCGCCTCCCCCTCCTCCAGCAGGCGCCGCAACTCGTCCTCCGTCTCCACAAACAGGACCACGGCCAGTTCCTCCCGCAGGTCCATCCGCACGGCCAGTTCACGCGTCACTGCCGTACGGTCCAGGTCCAGAATCGCCACGGGCTGGTCGTTGACTCCCCGGCCGGTCGCGCGGGCCAGGAGAACCAGCTGGACCATCGGGAGCAGGAACAGGAAAAGCGTGAGCAGCCGATCCCGCGCCAGTTGGAGGAATTCCTTCCAGATCAGGTTGCCGACACGCGTCAGCGACATCGGGGCCTCCAAACAGGAATAGTTTACACCAACCGGGAAAGTTGCGCAAAACCTGGCCGCATGGGCCGCGCGGGTGCTGGCGTCTGGACACAAACAGGGAGGCCAATTGCCGATCGGCGCTCCCGGCGGCCAGCGAAGGTCTCCCAACCGGGGCCCGAAGCGGACTGGACAAACCGCCCTTCTGGTGGCATAATTGGAGAACGGACATGGGGACACCCTGTACTCCATCGCGCGAAGGAAAGCCTATGGCAGAGGCAGAACCGCAGAATCTGGAAAACGGGCAAACCGCGGCGGAGGCCCCCCCCAGGCCCCCCTCCGACAGCCAGCCCATCGTCGGCGTTCGGTTCCAGGAAGGGGGAAAAATCTACTCCTTCCTCCCCGGCACGTGCACGGACCTGCGGCCCGGCGACTTCGTCGTTGTGGACACCGCGTGGGGCCGTCAGATCGGCCGCGTCATCTACATCCGGGAAGTCCCGCCGGAGAAGCGCCGGGAGGACCTGAAGACCATCCTGCGGCGGGCCACCGGCGCCGACCTGGCCATCCGTCAGGAACTGGAAGAAAGAGCGCGCGACCTGCTGATCCAGTTGCGACAGCGCGCCCTCCGCGAATCTCTTCCCGTCAAATTCGCCGTGGCGGAGTTTACCCTGGACAGGAAGCGGCTCACCATTCTCTACGAAGCAGAGGGCAAGGCAGACCTGGAGAAAATCCGCAGCGAACTGGCGGAAACCCTCAATGTGCAGGTAGAACTGCGCCAGATCGGCCCCAGGGACCGGGCCAAACTCCTGGGAGGGTACGGGGCCTGCGGCGAGCCCCGCTGCTGCTCCCGCTTCCTCTCCGACTTCGCGCCCGTCTCCATCCGGATGGGCAAGGTCCAGGGCATTTCCCTCACCCCCTCCAGCATCACGGGGATGTGTGGACGGCTGCGCTGCTGCCTGGCCTACGAATACGAGGTCTACCAGGAGATCACCGCAACGATGCCCAAACTCAAAAGCCGCGTCCGCACCCCCCGCGGCGAAGGAAAGGTGGTGGACCTCCTTCCCATGAAAGGCACGGTCATCGTTCAGATCGGCGAAGAACAGGTAGAGGTCCCGGCCAATTCCGTGGAAGTCCTGCCGAAATAGAGGTGCCCACTATGGAAGACCGACGACGGGTGATGGTCATCCTGGCCCATCCCGACGATCCGGAATTCTTCTGCGGTGGGACCGTCGGGCGATGGGCCCGGGAAGGCAGAGACATCATCTACGTTCTGGCCACCCACGGAGAACGGGGCTCGGACGACCTGAGCATCCCCCCGGACCAGTTGGCCCGCATCCGGGAGGAGGAACAGCGGGCCGCCGCCCGCGTCCTGGGCGTTCGGGAGGTCGTCTTCCTGAACTACCCCGACGGGTCCCTGACCCCCAGCCTGGGCCTGCGGCGGGACCTGACCCGCGAGATTCGTCGTTGGAAGCCCGACATCGTCATCACCTGCGACCCGACGGTCCGCTACCGCTCGGCCTACCTGAACCATCCCGACCACCGGGCTATCGGCGACGCCGCGCTGGATGCCGTCTATCCCGACGCCCGCAACCCCCGTCAGTTCCCCGAACTGCTGGAAGAAGGACTTCTCCCCCATCAGGTCCGGGAGGTCTACATCGCGGGAGCGGCGGAGCCGGACACGGAGGTGGACATCACCGACGCCCTGCCGCTGAAACTGGAGGCCCTTCGCCAGCACCGCTCCCAGATCCGGGACCCGGAGGGGCTGGAGGCCCGCCTGAAGGAATGGCACCGGAAAGTAGAGCCCGACGGCACCGTTCGCTACGTGGAACGATTCCGCCACATCGTCCTGCGGTAACCCCCAGCCAGACCCCGCAGCACGGGAGGCGACGATGAGCGAGTTCCTCGCGGCCGCCGAAGCCCTGCGCGAATCCCTCGTCGCCTGGCGGCGGGACTTCCACCGCCACCCCGAACTGGGCTATCAGGAAGAACGGACGGCGGGCATCGCCGCCGCACACCTGGAGCGGCTGGGCTACCGGGTCCGCACCGGCGTCGGCAAAACCGGCGTCGTCGGCGTGCTGGAAGGAGACCGCCCCGGTCCCGTCGTGATGGTCCGCTTTGATATGGACGCCCTCCCCATCCAGGAGGAAACGGGGGCCGACTACGCCTCCGTCGTTCCGGGTCGGATGCACGCCTGCGGCCACGACGGCCACGTGGCGATGGGCATGGGCCTGGCGGAACTCTTCGCTGGATGGCGGGACCGAATGGCCGGGACTCTGAAGGTCATCTTCCAGCCGGCCGAGGAGGGCGGGAACGGCGCCGAGGCGATGATCCAGGATGGCGCGCTGGAAGACCCCCGCCCCGACGTCTTCCTGGCAGCCCATCTCTGGAACGACCGGCCGGTCGGCTCAGTGGACGTGACGCCGGGGCCGGTGATGGCCGCGGCGGAGCGGTGGACCTGCCGCATCCGCGGGCAGGGGGGCCATGGCGCCCTCCCCCATCAGACAGTAGACCCCATCGTGACGGCGGCCTATGCCGTCGTCGCCCTTCAGACCATCGTCAGCCGGAACGTCAGCCCGCTGGAGACCGCGGTGGTGACGGTGGGTTCCATCCACGGCGGCGACGCCTTCAACGTCATCCCCGGCCAGGTGGAACTGAGCGGGACCATCCGAACCTACGAGCCGGGGGCGCGAGAGACGGCGCTCCGGCGGCTCCGGGAAATCCTGGAGGGGGTCGCGGCGACGTTCGGCGCGCAGGCCGATGTGGAGGTCCGGCCGCTGACCCCCGCCGTCGTCAACGACTATTCGGTCGCCTCGGTGGTCCGGCGGGCTGCGGAGGCCATCCTGGATCCGGAAAGGGTCACCTCGGGGGAACGAACGATGGGGAGCGAGGATGCGGCGTTTTTCCTGCGGCAGGTACCGGGGTGCTACTTCTTCGTGGGGGCGGCCAATCCAGCCCGTGGACTGATCGCCCCCCACCACAATCCCCGCTTTGACTTTGACGAAGAGGCGATGGTCATCGGCCTGGCCATCCTGGCCCAGGCCGCCGCGTTCTACCTGCTCTGAAAGCAACGGGCCGGGCCCTTCCAGGAGGGCCCGGCCCGTCCTCTACTCCCGCATCGCGGCGAGGATCTCGGCCGGGTGGATGAACTCCCCATCGGCCCGGTTGACCCGCCGCACCCGCTTGCGGCCCACCACCCGCTCTACCTCCAGTACCAGTTGCCCCAGATTCATCTCCGGGACGACGATCCGTCGGGCCTGGCGCGTTACCTGCTCCACCACCTCTTCCGGGAAGGGCCAGAGGGTCTTCAGTTGCAGGAAACCCACCTTCCGGCCCTGCCTCCGGGCCATCTCCACGGCATGGCGGGCCGACCGGGCCACTGACCCATAGGCAATGACCACCGTCGGTGCGCCCTCCGCGCCGTCCTCCTCGTAAAGGAGAATGTCGGAAAGATTGCGGGTGATCTTGCGAAAGACCCGCTCCAGCCACTGATTGACCTCATCCAGCCGCTCCGTCGGGTATCCCCGTTCGTCGTGGTGGAGGCCGGTGATGTGGTAACGATACCCCTGCCCAAACGGAATGAGCGGCGGGATGTCGGAGGGGGTGTTTTCGTAGGGCTTGTACCACTCCGGGGGAACCAGCGTCGTCCGGGCCCGCTCCACCCGCTCCACCGACTCGGGCAGTTCTACCCCCTCCCGCATGTGTCCCACCACCTCGTCCATCAGCAGGATGACCGGCGTCCGATACTGCTCCGCGAAGTTGAACGCCTTCACCGTTAGTTCAAAGGTCTCCAGGACGGAGGAGGGGGAAAGCACAATGATGGGATGGTCGCCATGAGTGCCCCAGCGGGCCTGCATCACGTCCCCCTGAGAGGGGCTGGTGGGGCGGCCAGTGGAGGGGCCCAGCCGCTGAACATCCACAATCACGCAGGGGATTTCCGCCATCGCGGCGTAGCCGATGTTCTCCTGCATCAGACTGAAGCCGGGGCCGGAAGTCGCTGTCATCGCTTTGGCGCCGCCCACCGATGCCCCAATAACCGCCGCGATGGAAGCGATCTCGTCCTCCATCTGGATGAAGACGCCCCCCACCTGGGGAAGACGCCGGGCCATATGTTCGGCGATCTCCGTCGCCGGGGTGATGGGGTACGCCGCGAAGAAAGTGCAGCCTGCCGCGATCGCGCCCTCGGCACATGCCTCATCGCCCTGCATCAGAACCGGCGTCATTCCTCCTCCTCGCTCACAAAGAGTGCGAAGTCCGGACAGTGCAGTTCACACCAGCGACAGGCGGTGCACCGCTCCGGATGCGCGACGACGATCTGCCCGTCCTCAGCCTGCTCCAGAACCTTCACCGGACAGAGGGCCACGCAGAGCCCGCAGCCCTTGCACCAGTTGGGGAAGACCGTTACCCGGCCCCGGCGCCGCTTCCGTCGCCGGACCTCCGGGGCCGTGGCCGGTGCCTCAGACCCAGGGATTTCTGCCATCGGATGCTCCTCGCCCATAGAAAGTTCACGACGGCAGCCCAGCCGCCGTCGTGAGCCTTACTCCGGAGTCAGCACAACCGTCCGGCCCGGGTAGAGGTGGGCAAACCGCTCCCCGTCCTGAGGGGTGCCGATGCCCGCTCCGTAATGCATCGGGATGACGATCTGAGGTTTCAGCGCCCGCGCCGCCTCCACCGCCTCCTCCACCGTCATCACGTAGGTCCCGCTCACGGGCAGAAGGGCGATGTCGCAGGCGATCTGGGCCATCTCCGGGATGGCGTCGGTATCCCCGGCGAAGTAGACCCGTACCCCCTCCACGGTGACCACATAGCCCACGTGGCCTGCACTGCGGGGATGGAAGGGCACCCCTGGCGCGCGGAACTTGTTGACATTGTAGGCCGGGACGGCCTCCACTTCCACCCCGGCCACCTTCAGCCGGTCTCCCGGCCGGACAGCCCGCGCGCCTGGAATCTGGGCCGCCGCCGAAGCGGCCGCGACGACCACCGTGTTGGGCCCGCGGATTCTGGCGATGTCGTCGGGGGAGCAGTGGTCAAAGTGCTCGTGGCTGACCAGGACCAGATCCGCCACGGGCGGTTTGCCCCGCAGTTTCCAGGGGTCAAAGTAGACCACCGGGGGACCGTCCAGCCGGAAACTGTCGTGCCCCAGCCAGTGCAGCCGTCCAATCAGGTCTTCCGCCCTCATTGCGCCCTCCTTACTGCTGTCGCGGGGAAAGGACGATAATCTCCGTCTCCTGAGGCAAACTGCCCTTGCTGATCTTGAGGGACTCCTGGGGCTCCACTTTCTCCACGCCCATCTGCTTCAGGAACCGGTTCAGCGTCCCCAGAGAGAGGGTCAGGCCGGGGATTTTGTACCACATCGGGATGACGATGGAGGGCTCCATCAGGCTGATGACCTCAGCGGCCTCCGCGGGCGTTAATCCCCCATCGCCCCCGACGGGAATCAGCAGGATGTCTATCGGCCCCAGGTCCTCCACCTGCTGCTGCGTTGGGACCTGGCCCAGGTGGCCCAGGTGACAGACCGTCAGGCCGTCGTAGTCAAAGTGGAAGAGGGTGGTGAGCCCGCTTTTCTTCCTGTCCACAAAGGCCGGACGCCCGGTGATGAAGACGCCGCCGATCTCGTACTCCCCCGGTGTGTCCAGGACGCGGAAGTCCCCTCGCACATAACGGACGCCGTTGCAGGCCGGGACATCGCGGCTGATGGTGACAATGTCGGCTCTGGGGCGAGGCAAGGTCAGGCCGACGTCGGGGGGATAGGGGTCCGTGACGACGGTTGCCATCCCGCGCTCGGTCAGCCGAAAGCAGTTCAGGCCGTACCAGACGATTTCCATCGGGCTCCCCGTTGAAGGATAGAGAACACAAAGGGCGCAACCCACCGCGCCCCTGTGGCTATTGTACCGCGCTCCATCCCGCCTGTCAAGAAAAGAGCAGCCGCGCTCCCAGCAGCAGCAACAGGCCCTGGACCAGAAGGCGAAACCGCTGGGGGGCCAGGCGACGAGCGAGAAGTCCGCCGAACAGAAAGCCAGCCCCCAGACCGGGGAGGGCCATCAGGTAGCCGTGGAGAACGGCGGGGGCCATGTTCCCGGCAACCAGGTGCCCGGTGATGACGAAGATATCGTTCAGCAGGAAGAGGGTTTGAAGGTTGCCGCGGAACTCGTCCGGTTCCCACCGGTGGAGGTCTCCGTAGAGGATGAGCGGGGGGCCGGAGGTGTTGTAGGCTCCGCCCAGGACCCCGGCGATCAGGCCCGTGGCGACCGGGATCAGCGCGCTCTCCGCCCCCCGCGACGCCCTCCGGAGGGGCAGCGGGATGGCAAACCCAGCAGATCGCGCCAGGGAATACAGAGCATAGAGGACGATCACCACCCCCAGCGCTCCCAGCACCCAGCGCTCCCCCACCCGGCGCAGGAAGAGAATGCCCAGGGGAATCCCCATCACCATCCCGGCTGCCAGGGGGAGGACCGCCCGAGAGCGCGCGGCGGCCCGATACCGCATCAGCATCCCGATATCCACCGTCGCGGTGATCAGGGCCACCAGCGGGGAAACTGTCCGGATGCCGATCCGTGCCGGGAGGATCGCCATAGGGATCATCCCAGACCCGAAACCGGAGAGGCTCTGGACCAGGGCCGCGAGGCAAGCCGTCAGGGGAACGATCCACAGGCTCATCTTGCCTTCTGTCCGGCTTGTAGTAGACTTGAGAGAGGGGGATTTGCGAAGGCTCTCCGGGCCACCGCAAATCCCCCTATCCACGCTATCTGGAGGAGGTCTCTGCAATGACGGTGGACATCCTGGCCATCGGAGCCCATCCCGACGACGCGGAGATCGGCTGCGCGGGGCTGCTGCTGAAAGCCAGAGAGCGGGGCCTGCGGACGGGAATCCTGGTGCTCACCCAGGGGGAGATGGGAACATTCGGGGATCGCGAAACGCGCGTCGCTGAGGCGGAGGCGGCCGCCCACATCCTTCGGGTGGACGCGTTCCGCATCCTGGATCTCCCCGACGCGCGGCTGGAGTTCAACTACGAGAACACCCTGCGAATTGTAGAGGTCCTGCGGGAACTGCGCCCCCGGCTGGTGCTCTCCCCCCACTTTGAAGACCACCACCCCGACCACGTCGCAACGGCGCGACTGGTGGAACGGGCAGCCTATCTGGCGACCCGTCCGGCCCTCTTTCCCCAGCACGAGCCGCTCATCCCACAGCCTGTCCACCTGACCTTTCCGCTCTCTTTCCAGCGGCCGTGCCGTCCCCATTTCGTCCTGGATATCACCGACGTTTACGGCATCAAACAGCAGGCCCTTCAGGCCCATAGCTCTCAGTATACTCCGATCCTCTTCGCCGTGGAGATCATCGCCCGGTACTACGGGATGATGATCCCAGCCG
>DAOUBO010000042.1:0-6804 GCA_034432695.1 Anaerolineae bacterium
GGAATGACACCCGGAACCGTTGGAGGGTAGGGCTCGACGCCGATGCCTGGCGTTGGACGGGTGGGAGGTTCCATCGGAGCGGATATCGTGGAAGGGCCTGCCGCGGCCGCGCAGTACTGGCAAACCCCGCCCCAACTGGGATCCAGAACGTTGCCGCAGACAGGACAGCGCTGGGGCCGTCGCCGAAGCATCAGAACCAGCACGAGAATCAGCAGCACCAAAAAGGCCAATCCGGCAAGCCCGATCAGCAGCCACCGGGTCTCTATACCGGCTATCAGCGAGTGACGGGCCACCTGCACGTTAATGGAGAACCGATCGGAGCGATTCCCGGCGTTATCGTAAGCAACAATGGAAAGGGTATGTAATCCCTCCGTAACAACGCGGGTATTCCACTCCCATTCCCATGGAGCATGCCGCCCCTGTCCCTGACGGGCTTCCACATCCGCCATATAGGCCATACGGTCATCCACATAATATTCCACACGGGCCAGCGGGTTTTGAGCGGCAATCTGGGGAACCAGCAGCACCCTACCCCGCAACTCGCTCTCGGGAGCGACATCCTCCAGTCGGCCGTTCACATCCCGCTGCAACTTCAGGACACGGGGCGCAGGGGGAGGGGCCGGATAGGTAACCAGCCGTTCGGTTTCACCCACCCCCTGGGGTGTTACCGCGCGGACCCTGAGTACGTGGTCTTTCCCATCCGGTTCCAGGTGGCTGCGAACGGTGAGCACATACTCGGTACGCAACTGGGCCACAATCTCGGAGAAGTGCGCCCCCATATTCTGGGGATCGGCCTCATGATACTGTCCTCCTGTCTCGCGAGCGATAACATTCAGGTAGTCAGGATCCCGGCCTACAGAGGGATCGGGATTATAAACCCCTACCGTGAAGATGGGGATCCCCCGCTCTTTCGCCAGGGTCTTCGGGGTATCGGCAGTGGCGATAGAGGGTCGGCTGCGGTTATCATATCCGTCGGTCATCACGATCACCGCGCGGCGATCGCTGGTCTCATCGGCCGTGAGCAGGACACCTTTATAGATGGCCTCATACACCGCCGACCAGCCTTTAATCGTAAATCCCTCTATCAGAGCGCGCGCCTGGTCGCGATCGGAAGTGAACGGAATTTCCTTTGTTGAGTCAAAGGCGTCAAAACGCAATCGGTCGTTAAACCCAATGATCGCGACCCGGTCTTTGGGCCCAAGGTGATTCAGGAACTCAAGGGCAGCAACCTTCACGCTCTCTATCGGGGCGCTGCCACTCAGGTCCAGCACCAGAGCCACGCTCAGAGTCAAATCCGGGTTCTGACGCGTGGTGACTCCTTCAATAGTGACAGGCTTCCCGTCCTCCAGCACCTCAAAGTTGCCGGGCTGAAGGCCCAGGATCGGCACATTGCTGAAATTCTTTACGGCCACCGGTACGCTGACGACGGGGAAATCGGTGAGGTCTACGGCTCCCAAATCCACCCGCACGCTGCCCTGCGTCCAGGCAGGGGAAGGCTGGGCACACACCAGCACAATCATGGAGAAGAGGAGTAACAGTTTCTTTGTCATTTTGACCCCCCTGATTGATGGGTAACTCCTGCTACTGCCGCGCTCTCTGGCAAGTTCAGCGAGGGGATAAGAGCCAACCCAGCAGCGCGCCCACGACAAAAGAGCCCACGGCTATCCAGGCCGGAAAAAGTGGAAACATAGGGAACAGAAGTGAGAGAACGAAAGCAGCCAGCCCGATGAGCCCGGCGCTGATCAATAGCACGCTCCCACTCTTGAGAAGCCACCCAACAGGATATCCCCTGTGCCCTCCAGAGGCCACCTGCATCGGGGCAGGGGCTGTCTGGGACGGTTGAGAAGGTGCCGGGTGGGATACCGGCCCGATGAAACGCCCAATTCTTGTCCATTTCCCTCCACTGTGCGCGTTCAATCGGGCGACGAGCACGGTGATGTTGTCCGGGCCTCCCCGCTCGTTCGCGAGGGCCACCAGCCGGTGACAGGCACCCTGGGGGTCGGGTTCACCCATAAGAACATCCCGGATTTCCGCTTCTGAGACCACATTACTGAGCCCATCCGAGCAGAGGATGATCACATCACCGGGAAAAACTTCTCGCATTCCCCGATCCACCCGGATGGGGCCGGGGATACCCAGAGACTGGGTTAACACATGCCGACGAGGGTGCTCCCTGGCCTCTTCCAGAGTGAGCCGGCCCGCCGCCAGATTCTCGGCAACCCAGGTGTGGTCATGGGTTAACTGCTGGAGATGTCCATCACGCAGAAGATAGGCCCGGCTATCGCCTACATGGCCCCAGAACAGGTATCCTCGGGCCAGAAGAACAGCGGTTGCCGTAGTCCCCAGGTCACCCCATTCGGTATGAGTGGCGGCAAGATCGCAGAGGTACTCGTTGGCCTGCTCTAAAGCCTCCTTGAGGACAACGACGTAGTAATCCAGGTGCTGAGGGCTATAGCCGCAGTTCTCCCGATATGCTCCAGAGGTAAACCACCTGTCCATCCAGGCCACCAGAGCCCGGCTGGCCACATCACCGGCGCGGTGCCCCCCCATCCCGTCGGCGACAACCAGCAACGCGCTTATCTCTTCTTCCAGAACCGGCGGCGTTAAGACCAGATAGGAGTCCTCATTCCGGTCCCTCTGGCATCCGGGATCGCTCTGGTGGCCAATTTGAATAACGGGTTTTTCTGGCAAAGTCCCCCCTCACGGTGTCGTATATTGGATTGCATCTGATTCGTCAGTGGACTTCCCGCGCCGTTGCAGATGTGCTACTGGGCAGTGGTGCCCGCAGCACTCTCCACGCCCACAGTCACCGAGTTAATGGTACTCAAAAATGGCTTATCCCACATTGCGCCTATCTCTTTGGTGTTATTTTAAAAATCAACGTCACATTCCCGATACGGATTTCATCGTCGTCGGCCAGAATCTGCCTCTGAACGGGCTGACCGTTCACAAAGGTGCGGTTGAGGCTGGCCAGGTCGTAGATAAAAAACTCATCGCCCTCTCGCTGGATACGCGCATGGCGCTCGGAAACAGTGGGGTCTGAGAGCACCACATCGCACTCCGTCGGATCACGCCCGATGGTCGTTTTAGCGCCCAGGCGGAAATCTCGCCCCGCGCTGGGTCCAGAGAGGATATACAGCCAGGCAACCCGATGGGGATGAGTACCGATCAGGCGGGTCCGCTCCTTCATAACTCCTCCCGATAGGTTACATGGGAAAAAGGCCTGACATGGCTCCTCACGGATGAGCCGCCAGGTCTGGGAGTACCTCGGGCGATGCGAGGGGTAGTTTGTGTGGCAGCAATGCCGCCACACAAACCCTTTTACCTCACTGATCCGGGTGGGCGGGCAGAACGGCCCTGATATGCTATATAACGCTGGAGATTGGCCAGGGTTACAACTGGACCTGCTTAAAGACCAGTTTGGTACGCCCGATCAGAATCTGGTCTCCGTCGGTCAGTTCGTGCTTGGCGATCGCCTCACCGTTAACGATCGTGCCGTTTTCAGAGGCCAGATCGTGCAACACGAACTTTTTCTTTCCCTCTTCTTCCACCACACGCACTTTGGCATGCTGGCGTGAAACGGCCGAATCGTCCAGCACAATATCACACGAGGGATCCCGGCCAATCAGGGTGATCTCCGGGTGAAGCCGGAAAATATGGCCCGCCCGGATCCCTTCCACCACCACGAGCCAGGCAAAGGAAGGAGGCTCTACGCGAAGCCGCTCCGTCTTGGCTGCGCCGGAATATCCCATCCCGGGACTTCCCGGGCCGTAGGAAGGCGCTACTGGGCCGCCGACCGGGTAGGTGGACTGAGGTTCATAAGGCCCTCCACCCGATTCGTAACTTCCCCCAGGCACATCCATTTTACGGGTTGGTTTGTATTCGCCGCTCACAGTTGCCTCCTGGAATCAGGAAACGCGCTTGAACACCGCCCGAGCGTTGCCAAAGCGCACTATGTCGCCATCCATCAGCAATTGTTTCTGGACTCGCCTTTCATTCACAAAGGTACCATTCAGGCTGGCCAGGTCGTAAATATAGAACTGGCCCTGCTCAAACTGGATGACCGCATGGGCCCCGGAGACTGTTTCGTCGTCCAAAACAATGTCGGCTCGGCTGGGGTCCCGGCCAATCGTGTTGCGTCCACGCTTCAGCCCGAACTGCTGGCCGGTGCGGGGGCCGCTACGAAGGACCAGCCAGCCCTCGGGCGCCGGTGGTGCACCAATGGGAACGGTGGGTTGCCGGGGAGGCCGCACCGAGGGAGCCGACGGCGGCGAGGCCGGGGTGACCGGGGTGGTGGGAGGAGGCAGGGTAACAGGCGGAGGAGTAGCGGGCACAGTTGGAATCACGGGGACCATCATCGCCGCTCCACACCAGTCTTTTGCTTCCTGGCCGATCAGGTAAAGAATGGGAAGCAGGTTCAGCAATCCGATGGCGATATAGACAATAGCTGGTGTCATTCCCGCAAACGTTCCCAGGAACAGAATCAGGGCTATCCCCATACCAAGCCAACCAAGCCCCGCCAGGGCAGCGACCACAATCCCATAAACCCTTCCCCATTCCCTCCCCTGGAGCAGTCCGACCGCGACTACCCAGTACGCGATCCCGCAAACCAGCAGAACGCTCCCGATCAGGATGTATAGCGTTTGATACGCCTGCGCCCCCGGAAGCAAGATGCCCAACCAGCCAAAGATGGTTTGATAGGCAAAAGCATGCGTTACCCCACCGCCAGCCGCTGCCAGGCCAGCCAGGAAAAACCAGATGGCTGTCAAAAGAATACCGACTGGACGTTGCCTGTACATAGTTCACCTCCTTAATAAATATGGGAAATCGCTATGATGGGCTTGAATCTGGTGAATCCCAGCTCTCTCACCACCTCCCTGTTGAGAGATTATAGGCTGTGGGCCATAAGACGAGGAAGGAAGCCTTTCAAATGGCTGCTACAACCAATTTTGTTTGCCCAAGACGGATTTCATCTCCCGGTTGTAACACCTGCGGACTGAAAATCCGCAGGCCGTTGACAAAAGTACCGTTGGTGGAACCCATATCCTCAATCCAATAATATCCTCCTCGCTGAACGATGCGGGCATGCTCTCTGGAAATCTCTCCATCCCCGGGATTAACAGTACGCCGATTCAGGACAGTAACGGGACCGCTTAATGGGATTTCAATCCCATCAAAGCGCACCAGTTTCAATAAGCGGGGCTGAGGAGGAAGCGATGGGGCCGGTACCGCTCCTGTTGCGACGGGCGAGATAGTCACAGGCATCCCTGTGGGCAGCGGTGGGGCTATCATTGGCTGTATAGCCTCTCCCCCATGCATAGGGGCTGTGTACCCCAGGGCACGTGCCATTTCTTCCGCCGTCTGGAAGCGCCGGGTCGGATCTTTTTCCAGCGCACGCAGAATGGCCTGCTCAATGTAGCGAGGAATGTTCGGGTTGATCTGGGAAGGAGGAATTGGACGCTCCTGAATATGCTTATCCAGAATGACCAGGGGATTCTCCGCCACAAAAGGGCAGTAGCCTGTTGCCAATTCGTACAGCACCACCCCCAACGAGTATAGATCGCTCCGGCCATCAATAGGCTGGCCCTTGGCCTGCTCATATGACATATATAAAGGGGTGCCAATCAGCCAGCCGCTGGCAGTCTGGGTTACCGACTGGGCAATCCGCGCAATGCCGAAGTCACCCAATTTCACCTCTTCGGTGGTGCTAAAGAAGATGTTCTCGGGTTTAATATCTCTGTGATATACGCCCATTTGATGAGCGTATTGAAGGGCATCGCAAATTTGCCCGGCGATAGCGATCACCTGGTCTAACGGGTAAGGGCGACCGGGATACATACGGTCCCGGAGAGTGCCCCCCTCCATAAATTCCATCACAATATACCAGACCCCCTGGCTTTCTCCTCCTCCGTAAACCCGCACGATATGAGGATGGCGAAGTGTACGCCCCAATTCTATCTCTTTTTTGAACTTGTCCCGGAGATAAGGATCGCTGTGGTGGAGCACTTTGATGGCCACAACCTGCCCGTCTCGCTTGGAAATCGCCTTGTAGACCGTAGCGGCCCCCCCGCTGCCCAGTGTGGCAACGCGCTCATACTCACCAAAATCGTAGACCCGCTCTACGGGTGCCGGCAAAGGAGTCGGGACTCTCGTGGGTACAGGCGGAGGGACCGGTTGTCCCGGAAGTTGGAGGAGAAAAACGTATGGCCCAATCTGGAACTGGTCACGCCCTGGTTGGAGGACTGCCTGAGCAATTCGCTGTCCGTTTACCCATGTTCCGTTCGTGCTGTCCTGGTCATACAGGATGTATTGCCCATTTGAGAAACTGATCAGAGCATGTCTCCACGATACCAGCTCGCTATCCAGGCGAATGTCGCTATCAGGGCTGCGACCAATCCGAATTTCCTTGCTCTTCATCACTATTGGTCGCATTGTCCCTGGACCCTGGACACAAATAATCCAGGCCGTGGGAATGGGCTGATAGATAGTTGTGGGGCCTACTGGGGCGTGGCAATTCGGACATTCTGAAGCGCTGGAGGGGAGCACCGTATGGCACTGGGGACACCTGCGTTTCTTCGGAGCACTTAACCACATCCACAGCGCCGCACTGGCCACGCTAATGATAGCGATAAAGATTACAGCAGCTGGAGCAATTCCCGTTTCCATAAATCCGCTCCCGCCTGAACGCCAACTGCCGGGCATCAGTTGGTCCTATAACCCCAACGCCCCACCCGCCAGGGGTGGGGCGTTGGGCCACATCCATGTGTTGCAGGGAGCAAGGCAGGGTATGCCAGCCACTCAGTC
>DAOUBO010000043.1:0-3195 GCA_034432695.1 Anaerolineae bacterium
CAGTGTCCGCCGCCCACTACACCCGGCGGGACCCCGTCGCCGTGCGCGGGAACGTCGGGCTGCTGACGGAGCAGCCGGGGCTCTACCTGCGGATGCGGGGGGACGAGTACCTGGAGTTCTTCGGGCGTCTCTACGGGCTGGACCGGGAGACCTGCCGCCGCCGGGCGCGGGCGCTTCTGGAGCAGTTCGCGATGCCGGAGGCGTGGGACCGCCGGATCGGGGAGTACTCCAAAGGGATGCGCCAGAAACTGGCGCTGGCGCGCGCGCTCCTCCACGACCCGCCCGTCCTGCTCCTGGACGAACCCACCTCGGCGATGGACCCCCACAGCGCGAAACTGGTTCGGGATGCTGTGCGGAGCCTCCGGGATCAGCGCCGGACGATCCTCATCTGTACCCACAATCTGGTGGAAGCGGAGATGCTGGCGGACCGGATCGCCATCATCCGGCGGGGGCGCATTGTGGAGGTCGGGGCGCCGGCGGAACTGAAGCAGCGGCTTCTGGGGCCCCCGGTGATGGAACTCCGCCTGGCCTGCTCTACCGACGGGGCGCGCCCGATCGTTGTCCGCTGGGCGCAGGTGGTGGAGGAGGGGCCCAATTGGTTGCGCTATGTGACGGAGTCCCCGCAGGAGGATAACCCCCGCATTCTGCGTTCCCTGGCGGGGGCGGGCATCCCGGTGGTGACGCTGAGCGAGGTGCCCCGAAGCCTGGAGTCGGTCTATCTGAAGGTGGTGGAGGGGTAGCGACCGTCGCGTTCAGGGCCGGTGGGCCTGGATGAAAGCCCACGTCTTCTCCGCGACCGTCTCCCACTCCATATCCACCGTCAGGCAGTGGCCGGAGTTGTGCAGGATGACCAGTTCCTTGTCCGTGGAGCCTGCCCGCTCGCAGGTGTAGCGGGCGCTGCGGGGATGGATGGCCCGGTCGCGTGTCCCGTAGAAGATGAGCAGCGGGCAGGTCACTTCGGGCAGACGCCGCCGGACGTAGTACGTCAACTTCAGGAGTTCGTGGGCTGCCCGAACGGGGTTCTCCTCATAACTCCAGATCCGCAGGTCGGCCTCCGGGTCTGCCAGGTCCTTCTCCGGCGACTTGGGCCGCCGGGGGATGACGTACTTCAGAACGGGGGTCAGGTAAATCAGCCGGTCGGCGACGATGGTCGCGGGCGCGTAGAGGATCGCGCCGGGAAGGTCGGGATGGCGGGCCGCCAGATAGAGGGTGAGGAGGGCCCCCATGGAGAGCCCACCGACGAAGACGGTCTGGCAGCGGGCCCGCAGGTCGGCGAGGGCCCGCTCTACGTGGTCGGCCCAGTCGGTCCAGCGGCAGCGGTTCATCTCCTCCACCGTCGTCCCATGGCCGGGGAGGAGCGGCGCGTAGACGGTCATCCCTCGCCGGTGGAGATAGTCGCCCACCAGGCGCATCTCCGGCGGCGAGCCGGTGAAACCGTGGATGAGCAGGATGCCCAGCGGCCCTCCCTCCAGCAGGAAGGGAGAGGGGTCCAGATGGGGGTGACGGGTCATCGGTACCTCCAAATTGGGTAGACTGCAGGTTGCCGTAATCCAGGCCGCCAGGCCTGGTTCGCCCTGGAGCACGAGATGGACCGAACGTGCCAGGCACTCCTGAAAGGGCCTGGCACGTTGTATTCTCCCTACAGCCCGGCCACCAGCAGGTCCAGCGCGGCCTCGGGCGGGATCTCCCCCGTTTTGATAGCGACGTCCAGGTCCAGCAGATAGCGGTAAACCTGCTCCAGTTGCTTCAGGGTGAAGTTCGCGCTCTGGTCGTAGAGTTTCTGCGCCACGAAGGGGTGCTGGTTCAGGAGCCGCGCCACCGTCGCCGCGTTCTCCCCCCGCTCCCGCAGGTCCCGGGCCTGGATGAGCAGGCGGAAGTGACGGACGATCATCGCCATCACGCCCATCGGGTTCTCCCCCCCGTCCAGGAGGCGGTGGAGCAGGGCAACGGCGTCCTTTCGCCGCCGCTGGCCCAGCGCGTCGGTCAGGTCAAAAATGACCACCTGCCGGGTATAGGGGACCAGTTGGGCGACATCGTCGGGGGAGACGGGGCGGTCTCCCGCGTGGGTCACCAGTTTCCGGATCTCCTGGTCCAGGAGCCGCAGGTCGGACCCGATCAGTTCCGCCAGTTGATCCGCAGCAGCGGGGTGGATCTCCCCACCGTGTTTCCGGGCCCGTTCCCGGATCCAGCGGGGAAGGGCCTTCGGCGCCGGGGGCTCAAAGCGGCGAATGTACCCGTCCTTTCGCTCCCGTGCCAGGGCCAGGACGGGGTGGTCGTCGGGGAGGTCTTCGTCCTCCACGAGGACGAGCCGGGTGGTCTGGGGAAGGTTCCGGAGCAGATGGAGGAGGCCGTCCAGGAAGGACCGTTCCCGGCCCCGCCCCAACCGGGTCAGCAGGCCGGAAACGACCACCAGCCGGCGGTCGGCCAGAAAGGGGATCGTCTCGGCCGCGTTGCGGAGTTCCTCCAGGGTGACGGTGCGGCCATCTAAAAGGACGGTGTTCAGTTCCCCCAACTCCCCCATCCGGTCGCGGAGTTCGGCGAGGGTCTCGCTGCGGGTGAACTCGTCGGTGCCGTAGAAGATGTAGAAGCGGGGGGTTGCGGGAACCATTCCGCCCTCAGCCTTCGGTGTAGACGTAGTGGGCGACGAGGGAGCCGCGCTCCTCCCGGGCCACGGCGACGATCCGCATGTTGCCCACATGGGGGTCCGTCGTCATCGTGGCCTGGAGGACCAGCCCCAGCCGCTGCCCCACGATGGAGGCGAGGGTGGTGATCAGGAGGACGGTGGGGAGGCGGCCCAGCCACTCGGAGAGGCTGCGGCGGCGGGGAGTCAGCACCAGGAACGCGCCCAGGCCGGCCAGGGCCCCCGCGGCGACGGCGTTGGTGCCGCAGAACGGATGGACGGCCAGGTCCTGCCGGCCGGACTTCAGCAGGGCGAGGGCTTCCCGCGCGGCTTCCAGGACGACATCGGTGGGAAGATCGCCGTAGAGAACGAAGCCGCGCGGGGTGGAACGCCCGACGACCCGGATGTCCCGGCGGCGCTGGCTGAGCACGTGGATGGTCGCGTGCTCCAGCGCGTGGTTGCGCCGAATCCGGGCGATCGGTTCCCGCAATCGGGAGACAGGGCCCCCGGTCATCCCGACCTCCCGTCAACGGCGGGTGGGGGCTACCCCGCCCGACGGAGCGCGGAGGGGGCCA
>DAOUBO010000044.1:0-7442 GCA_034432695.1 Anaerolineae bacterium
CCGGGAGGGGCCCCGGCCAGAAGGGGTTCGCCGCCATGACCAGGCCACCCCCTTCCCAGTAGACGGGAACGTAGGGCCCGCTCCCCACAGCCGGGAAGGCACGCCAGGCGCCGGCCCTCCCGGATTCCAGCACGTGGCGAGGGAGGACAAAGGTGAACAGGTACGCCGGCCAGGGGGCAAAGGGGCGGGAGAACTCCACCCTCACTGTCCATTCGTCTACCGGGACGACGCGCTCCACGAACGACGCGTAGGGGAAGATTCCCTCCCTCGCGGCGTACTCCCAGGTGAAAACCACATCCGCGGCCGTCAGTGGCACCCCGTCGGACCAGTGGAGGTCCGGGCGGAGGTGGAGGGTGAGCGTCCGCCCGTCTTCCGAAATCCCACCGTTCCCCAGGGCTGGTACAGACCCGGCCAGCGCGGGGTGGGGCTCCAGCCGGTCGTCCAGGACCCAGAGGCCGGGGAGGTAGAGGCTCCGCAGGGCACGCGCGTCCCCGGAGGGGGCCAGCGGGTCCAGCGTTTCGGGAAGTTCGGGGAAGAGGGCCTGGAGCGGCCCGGTGGAGACCGGCGAGGGGGAGGGATGGGGAACCAGCGTGGCGGATGGAGGTGGAGCCGTCGGGGTCTGCGAGGGGACGCAGGCGGGCTGGACGAGGATGCCCACCACCGTCGCCAGCAGGAGAATCCCTTCGGTCGGCCCGATGGGGGAACGAGGCCTCATCCGGGCACCACCTTGACCAGCACCCGGCGGCGGCGGGGGCCGTCAAACTCCGCCAGGAAGACCCCCTGCCAGGTCCCCAGGACCAGCCGCCCATCGCTGACGAAGAGGACCAGGTGGCTTCCAACGACGGTGGTTTTGACGTGGGCATCGGCGTTCCCCTCGGTGTGCCGGTAGGGGAAGCGTTCGGGCGCCAGTTGATCCAGGACGGCGCTGATGTCCTGGCGGACCGTGGGGTCGTAGTTCTCGTTGACGGTCAGCCCGGCGGTGGTATGGGGGCAGAAGAGGTAGCAGACCCCCTCGCGTACCCCGCTGCGCCGCACCGCCTCCTGGACCTGGGGGGTGATATCCCGGAACTCCTTGCGCGATTGGGTGGTGACCTCAATCTGTTCCATAGGCCTCCTTTCCCGCCAATCGGTGTGGGAAATTCTATCATGCTGGGGAGGGGTGTCAAGGCACGCCCGGTTGCGCGGGACGAAGACCGGAGTACAATACCAGCAACGTAGCGCAAGATTTATCTTGCACACACTCCGCCCTGCGCCACAACCGGCCAGCGTAGCACAAGATTGATCCTGCACCCTGGCTATCCGACACTTTACCTGACCTTCCTGGGCGGCCGGACGCAGCGCCAGTCAACTGCGATACGGCCAGTAGGTCGGATTGGCAATCCGACCATAGTCGGATTGGCAATCCGACCTACATAACGGCATTTTGTAACTGCCTGCCCTGAGACCCGATGAGGTACGGCAGGGTGTCCGTACCAGACGCTTCGGTTTGCCAGAAATCCCGTGGTAGATGGAGAGCCTTCCAGATCCCCGTTCTTCCAGGGGGCCGACTCCGGTGGGGATACCTGGTTCGTCTGGCCCTCTTTCTCGTGGTGCTCTCTGCCCTGCGTGCGCCCCGCGTGCTGGTGGTCGTCGGCCCCCCGCAGACGGTTCACACCACCAACCCTCTGGTCGGCGTCCACACCCGTCTCACCGACGAGGTGGAGGAGTGGAAAATCCAGCGCACCCTTCAGATGGTCCGGGAGATGGGCGCGCCCTGGATCGTGGAGTTCTTCCCCTGGCCCTACATAGAGCCCCGCCCGGGCCAGTTTGACTGGGCCCACTCCGATATGGTCATCCGCCACGCCCGCGCCCAGGGGTTGACGGTCATCGCCCGGCTGGGGTTTGTGCCCGAGTGGGCCCGCCCGAAGGATACCACGTTTAACTACATTGACCCCGAATTCTACGACGAGTTCGCCGCCTTCGTCGCTGCCTTCCTGACCCGCTACCGGGGGGAGGTGGACCACGTCATCATCTGGAACGAGCCGAACCTGAGCCTGGAGTGGGGCTACCGGCCGGTGGACCCCGTCGCCTACACGGAGATGCTGCGGGCTGTGTATCCGGCGGCCCATGCGGCCAACCCCGATGCAGTGGTGCTGGCGGGGGCGCTGGCCTCTACCCTGGAGCCGCCGGGGAGCCCGGTCGGCCTGAACGACCTGGACTACCTGGAGGGGATGTACGCCGCCGGGGCCGCGCCGTACTTTGACGCCCTGGCCGTCCACGCCTACGGGACCACCTTCCCGCCGGAGGCGGAGCCCGCGCCGGACGTCATCAACTTCCGCCGGACGGAACTCCTGCGGGCGATCATGGAGGTCCACGGGGACGGCCACAAGCCCGTCTACATCACCGAGGGGGGATGGAACGACCACCCCCGCTGGGCGCGCGCCGTCCGCCCGGCCCAGCGCGTCGCCTACACCGTCGGCGCCTACGAGTGGGCCCGGCAGAACTGGCCCTGGTGTCGGGCCGTCGCCTTCTGGGCGTTCCGCTACCCCGCCCCGCTGCACAACTTCCAGGACTACTCCACCTTCGTCACCGATGACTTCCGCCCCAGGCCCGTCTATCTGGCGGTGCAGGAATATACGGGGAATGGGGGAATGACGGAATGACGGAATGACAGAATGACAGAATGACAGAATGACAGAGTGACAGAATACAGAATGACGGAATGACGGGAGGAGCAGATGCGGAGGCGTTTTCTCAATCGGTGCCGCGCGGGAAAATGGCTGGCCGGGGTTCTGACGGTCGCGGTGCTGGCCCTGGTGGTGTTCTCGGAGGCCCAGGCCGATCAGCAGCCCCTCTACCCGGAAGCGCATTTATCAGATACTGAAAACGTTTTGCCTGCAGGCGGTATCGGCGCCCGGCAGACTGCAAGAAATGTGGAACTCGTTGGTCAGGTCGGAGGTCTTACCAGCGCGGTGGCCGTAGAAGGGAATCTGGCCTACGTGGGCGTCGGGCAACAGTTGCTGGTCGTGGATGTGTCTGACCCGACAACGCCCACTGTCATCGGCCGGATATTGATACCCGCTCCTGTATGGGATATTGCCCTGGCAAACGGCCTTGCGTATGTTGCCAATGGATATGGGGGGCTGCGCGTTGTGGATATTTCCGACCCGGCCGCTCCCCAGGAAGTGGGTTTCTATTCATCTTCCTGGAGCGCTCTCGGCGTGGCCGTCTCGGGCCATTACGCCTACATCGCGGCCGATACCGGCCTGCGGATTGTGGATATCTCCGACCCAGCGTATCCGGTGGAAGTGGGCTTCCGCTCCACCTGGGAGAGCGCGATGGACGTTGCCGTACAGGGGGACTATGCCTACGTCGCCGCCTACGGCCCCGGCCTGGTGGTCATCCGGGTCACGGACCCCGCCCAGCCAGAGGTGGTGGGGGGATGTGGCACAGGTTCTCTGAATTACGGCATCGCGGTGGCAGGCACATACGCTTATATCGCCAACAGCGCCGGCCTGGCGATCATGGACGTTTCCAACCCAGAGGCCCCGAATCTTGTTGGACAGACCGATCCCGAAGTGGGGCCTGGCCAGAAGGTGGAGGTTGCCGGGAACCTGGCTTACGTGGCCTCTTTGATGAACGGCCTGCAGATCGTGGACCTCTCTGAGCCTGCACATCCGAGCCGGGCCGGCGCCTACGACACGCCAGGGTATGCCTATGGTCTGGCCGTAGCGGGCCATTACGCTCTGGTCGCCGATGGCGAAATGGGCCTGCGGATTCTGGATGTATCCGTTCCGAATAACGTCCAGGAAGCGGGGGCCCTGCCACTCCCTGGATATGCCAGTGGCCTGGACGTCCGGGGGGAATATGCCTATGTTGCCAGTGGGCAGAGCGGCCTGTACGTGGTGAGCCTGACTCGCCCCGAACTTCCGGCGGAGATCGGCGCCTGGGACTCGCCGGATGAGGCCTTCGGTGTAACGGTGTCCGGGACGCTGGCTTTTGTTGCCGACGGCTGGAGCGGCCTGCGGGTGGTGGATGTCTCTAACCCGTCGGCCCTCTACGAGATTGGTTATTGGAGCCAGCCGTACCACCAGGCTAAACGGGTTGTTGTGGACGGACCATACGCCTATGTTGTGCATGGTTTCTCCAGGCCTGTCTACGTTGTGGATATTTCGGATCCGACCCGTCCCGTTTCTGTCACCGGCGACGTGATGGGCTGTCCGGTGGGGGCCAGTGATATAGAACTGGCAGGGGACTACGCGTACCTGGTGGGTGGGTGGGCTTATCTGGAGGTCTACGATGTTTCCAACCCTCGGGCCCCCGTACAGCGCGCTTATTACGTTGTCGTTGACGGTCAAGCGGAGGGTCTGGGGATCGCTGTAGCAGGCCGTTACGCCTATGTTGCGGCCTGTGAGGCCGGCGTGCATATCGTGGATGTCTCCGACCCGGACCGTCCCAGGACGGTGGGAGTGTACGACACCCCCGGCTGTGCCACAGACGTGATAGTAGAGGGGGAATACGCCTACGTTGCCGACGGGTGGGAAGGTCTGCGAGTCCTCTTCCTGGCCGATCCCATCTCTCCGGTGGAGATCGGGTTTTATAAGAGTACCAATGCCGTTGGGGTCCAGACGGCGGGGGACCTCATCCTTGTCGCCGACGAGCGAGGAGGGCTGCTGGTCCTTCGCTCTCCGGGCCTTTCTCATCGGGCCTACCTGCCCCTCATCCTGCGCGCATCCCGGTGAGTCTGCGCCCTGCGACCCGCGATACGCGATACGCGATAAGCGATACGCGATAAGCGATACGCGATACGCGATACGCGATAAGCGATACGCGACACGCGATATGCGACACGCGACACGCGCCCTGCTTGCAACCTGCGCCCTGCTCCTGGCCTTCTGCGCTCCCGCTGACCGGCTGGACCGGATTCTGAAGACCGGGGTCCTGCGGGTGGGGATGGATGCCAGTTACCCGCCCTTTGAGTACGTGGATGGGGAGGGGAACCTGGTCGGGCTGGACGTGGACCTGGGGCGGGAACTGGCCGCGCGGCTGGGGGTCCAGGCTCGCTTTGTCGCCAATCTCTCCTACGACGGCCTCTACGATGCACTGACCGCCGACTTGGTGGACGTGGTCATCTCGGCGCTCTACGTGGACCCGATGCGGATGGCGGATTTCGCCTACTCCCACTCCTACTTCAACGCCGGGCAGGTGCTGGTGGTGCGGGTGGGGACCGCCGATATCGCGGCGATGGGCGACCTGGCGGGGCGGACCCTGGCGGTGGAATGGGGGAGCGAGGGGGACGTGGTGGCCCGGCAGTGGGCCCGGCGGCTGGTCGGCCTGACCGTTCTCCCCTGCCCGACGGCGGAGGAGGCACTGGCGCGGGTCGCCTCCGGCGAGGCCGACGCGGCCGTGGTAGACCATCTCTCCGCTCTCCAGACCATCGGACAGGGGGCTCCCCTGCGCACCGCCGGGGACATGCTGACGGACGAACCCTACGCTATCGCCGTCCGTCGGGAGGACGGCGCGTTGCTGCGGGCGGTCAACGGCGTGCTGACCGCGATGGAGGAGGACGGGACCCTACCCCGGCTGCGGCGGAAGTGGCTGGGCGGGGAATAGACCCCTTCCCTTGACGAAAGAACGCTTTGCGAGTATACTTACCATTGGAGAACGGGCCGGAGTGGCGGAACCGGCAGACGCGCGCGACTCAAAATCGCGTGGGCTTGGCCCGTGTGGGTTCAACTCCCACCTCCGGCACCTCCGTGGAGATGTGTGCGCCGGATTCCGGGCGTTCCCCCGGCCGGGTCGCTATGGCCACAGAGGTGACGGCCACCTTGCAGGGGCCGTCACCTTTATGGTATCTCCGCTCCTCCAGGGATTCCTATGCGCACGGCATACCCCGGACTGCTTGGCCTGGCCCTGGGCGTGAGCCTGGGGCTTCTGGTGGGCTGGGTCCTCTGGCCCGTCCAGTACACCAATACCGCCCCCGCCCAACTCCGCCAGGATTACCGAACCGATTACATCCTGATGGTCGCCGCCGCCTATCGGGTGGAGGGAGACCTGGAGGCCGCCCGACAGCGGCTGGCCCTGCTGGACCCTCAGAGTCCCTCCCGCCCCCTGGTGGAACTGACCGAGACGCTGATCGCTCAGGGTGGACGCCCCTCCGATATTCAAATGCTGGTGCGTCTGGCGGAGGCGCTGGGGGCGACGACCCCCGCGATGACCCCCTACCTGCAGGGATTCCCGTGAGCCGCCGAATCCCTCTCTTGCTCTTCCTGGTCGGGCTTGCCGTCGGGCTGGCGCTGGGGCTGGTCTACTCCTGGCTCGTTGACCCGGTCCGCCTCTACAACACGACCCCGCCGCTTCTGCGCACCGATTACCGGCATGAGTGGATTCGGCTCGCCGCCCTGGGGTACGTTGCGGACGGGGATATGGAGCGCGCGCTGGCCCGACTGAAGGGGCTTCGGGAAGAGGACGTCCACCAGGCGCTGGCGGCGATGATAGAGGCCTACGCTGCCTCCGGTCAGCCGGCCTCCACGATGCGGCCGCTGGTCGCCCTGGCCCATCGCCTGGGGGTCCGTACGCCCGCGATGCTGGCCTATCTGGAGACCGCTGCGCCCCCCGCACCTGCACCGCCCACGCTATCCCCGACCGCCTTCCCCTCTCCTACCCCTTCGCCGACCGGGACACCGGCCTTCTTCCTCCCCTCGCCGGTCCCCTCCCTGTACCGGGTCGCCGATCAGCGGATCACGTGCGAGGGGACGCGCGGGCAACTCCGGGTGTGGGTGCGGGTATGGCCCACCGTCCCCGCCGAGACGCCAACCCCCGCGCGGGGTGCCACCCCGACGCCCTCAGGCCCTCAGCCCCTCGTCGGGGTCGTCCTGTGGCTCCTCTGGGCCGACGGGGCCGACCGGGCCGTGACCGGCCTGCGCCCCCAGATAGACCCCGGCTATGCCGACTTCTCCCTTCAGCCGGGGATCTCCTACGCCCTCAGCGTCGGAGAGCCCAATGCTCCCGTCCTTTCCGGCCTGATGCTTCCCCCCTGCCCGGATGGGGACTGGGGGTCGTGGGAGGTGGTGCTGGAGCGGTAGCGATGCCTGCGGAGAGCCGAGGATATGCGCGCGCCTAAGAGCACCGCCTGGTTGACCCTGTTCATCCTCCTTTCGGCGGCGGGAGGGGTTCTCCTGCTGATCCTGAGCCGCCCGCCCTCTCCCTCTCCTTCTCCCTCTCCCACTTCCTCTCCTTCGCCGACCGTCTCTTTTTTGCCCGCCTATCCACCGTCCCCCACAGCCGTTCCCCCGCCGGAAATGGTCCCTCTCCGGCACGTTGTCCAGCCGGGGGAGACGCTCTTCAGCATCGCCGCGACCTACGGGGTGCCGCTGGACGAATTGGTCGCGGCCAACGGCATCCAGAACCCGGACCTGATCCGTCCGGGCGAGGTCCTCGTGATCCCTGGCCGGATGGTTCCG
>DAOUBO010000045.1:0-4425 GCA_034432695.1 Anaerolineae bacterium
CAGCGGTGTCCGTCGCATCGTCCGGGGGACCAGGCACCGCCGGAAGCCCAGGCGCGCCGCCTCCTTCAACCGGGCCTCCATCTGCCCCACGGCCCGAACCTCCCCCGAAAGCCCCACCTCGCCGATGACCGCCAGGTCTGCCGCCACCGGCCGCTCCCGCAGGCTGGAGCCGATGGCCACCGCGACCGCCAGGTCTGCCGCCGGCTCCTCTATCTGCAGCCCGCCCACCACGTTGACGAAAACGTCCTGGTCAAACAGCCGGAGCCCCACCCGCCGGGTCAGGACAGCGACGATCAGGAGCAGCCGGTACATATCCACCCCGTTGGCCGTCCGGCGGGGGTGCCCGAAACTGGTGTGGCTTGTCAGCGCCTGAATCTCCACCAGAAGCGGGCGGGTCCCTTCCATCGTCACCGCGATGGCGGACCCCGGCGCATGGACCACCCGCTCCGCCAGAAAGGCCTCCGAGGGATTCTCCACCTCCACCAGCCCGTCCTCCCGCATCTCAAAGACTCCCACTTCGGACGTCGCCCCGAAGCGGTTCTTCGTCGTCCGCAGCAGCCGGTACGTGTGGAAGGGGTCCCCCTCCAGGTAGAGGACGGTGTCCACAATATGCTCCAGCACCTTGGGGCCCGCGATGGCGCCCTCTTTGGTCACGTGGCCCACCAGGAAGACGATCACCCCGCTGGACTTGGCCCACCACTGGAGACGGGCCGCCGCCTCCCGAACCTGGGTCACCGAACCGGCCGCAGACGGCAGGTCCCCCGACGTGACCGTCTGGATGGAGTCCACCACCACCATCACCGGCGCCAGCCGCTCCGCGTGGTGCAGGATGGCCTCCAGCACCGTCTCTGAAAGCACGTAGAGGCCGTCGGTTCGGATCCCCAGCCGGTCCGCCCGCATCCTGATCTGCCGCACCGACTCCTCGCCGGAGACGTAGAGGACGGGCCGCCCCAGAGTCTGGGCAACCAGCGCCGAGACCTGGAGCAGAAGGGTGGACTTCCCGATGCCTGGCTCGCCTCCGACCAGAATCAGCGAGCCAGGGACCAGCCCGCCGCCCAGGACGCGCGAGAACTCCCGCATCGGGAGGGGAAGGCGTTCCATCCCTTCCGCCTCCACCTCGGTCAGCCGGAGGGGCTCGCCGCGAAGGGGCGGAGGGGCCGCCGGGGCCGCCCCCCCCCCCCCCCCCCTCCACCATCGTGTTCCCCTCTCCGCAGCCAGGACATCGCCCCATCGGGCGGGGGCTCACCCGCCCGCAGACCCGACAGACCCACTGAACGCGCGCTTTGCTCATCGCTCCTCCCGCCGGAGATTATGCCCCAATCCGGCGGTGCTGTCAACCTTGACGTTCGGCGCTTTCTGGCTATCATGACAGGGGTCGCGTCGGCCCAGAGCCGGAGACGCATCCCGGGAGCCCATGCGCATCGGCATAGACGCCCGAATGCTGGCCTATCGGCGGGGGGGCATCTCCCGCTACATCGCCCATCTGCTCCCCGCCCTGGCCGCCATAGACGCCGAGAACGAATACCGCGTCCTTCGCCACCGGCGGGACCGTTCCCGCCAGGAGGCAGGGCCGAACTTTCGCCGCGTGACGGTCTGGACGCCCTGCCATCACCCGCTGGAGCGCTGGGCGCTGGGGATGGAGGTGTTCCCTCTCCGCCTGGACCTGCTCCACAGTCCCGATTTCATCCCTCCGGCCTTTGGCGCGGAGCGCTTCGTGGTCACCGTCCACGACCTGAACTTCCTGTACTACCCCCAGTTCCTCACGAACGAAAGCCGCCGATATTACAACGACCAGATTGCCTGGGCCGTCTCCCACGCCGACCACATCCTGGCCGACTCGGAGGCCACTCGCGCCGACCTCATCCGCCTGTTGAACGTCCCGCCGGAAAAGGTCACGACGGTTTACCTGGGCGTGGATCCCATCTTCCGGCCTCTTCCCCCCGATCAGATCGGGGCAACGCTGGCCCGCTACGGCCTGACACCGGGATACCTGCTCTTCGTGGGCACGCTGGAGCCCCGCAAAAACCTGCCCGGGCTCCTGACGGCCTACCACATTCTGCGCTCCGGGGGAGCGACCCGCGCGCCCTTCGTGATCGCGGGAAGCCGGGGATGGCTCTACGAAGAGATTTTCGCCCGCGTGGAGGCCCTGGGGCTGGAAGAACATGTCCGCTTCCTGGAAAACGTCACCGACGAGGACCTCCCCGCCCTCTACGGAGGCGCCGCGCTGCTGGCGATGCCGTCGTTCTACGAAGGCTTCGGCCTCCCCGCGCTGGAAGCCATGGCTTGCGGAACCCCCGTCGTCGTCTCCGATCGGGGCTCCCTGCCGGAGGTCGCGGGCGACGCTGCTGTCGTCGTGGACCCCGACAGCCCGAAAGCGATCGCCGCCGGGATGGCACAGGTACTGCAGGACCCCGCCCTCCGGGACCGGCTGCGGGAAAAGGGGCTGACCCACGCCGCGCGCTTCACCTGGGAAGAGACTGCCCGAAAAACCCTGGAGGTGTACCGATCGCTATGACGGCTCCCATCTCCGCCGTTCTCGTCATCTCGTCGTACATCGCCGCCCAGATGCTTTCGGACATTCTGAGCCTGAAGATCGCCTTCGTGGCCGGATTCAGCGTAGATGCCGGCACCTTCATCTACCCCTTCACTTTTACCCTGCGGGACCTGGTACACAAACTGCTGGGACGGTCCGCCGCCCGGGCGACCATCGTCACCGCGGGGGTTATCAACCTGGTGATGGCAGCGCTCTTCGCCTTCGCCGCCTGGCTTCCCCCCGACCCGACCTGGCCCCTTCAGCGGGAGTTTGCCGCCGTTCTTACCCCTGTCTGGCGCATCGTCGTCGCCTCCATCGTCGCGGAGGTCTTCAGCGAGTTGACCGACACGGAGGTCTATCACCTCTGGATGAGCCGGGTGACCCGCCGGTTTCAGTGGACTCGCGTCCTGGTCAGCAATGCCGTCAGCGTCCCGCTGGACAGCCTGATTTTCTGCTGGGGCGCCTTTGGAGGCGTGCTTCCCGCCGCGACCGTCTGGTCCATTGTGTGGGCCAACATCCTGGTGAAAGGCGGCGTGACCCTTCTGAGCCTCCCCTCTATCTACCTGGTCCGGGAGCGGGGGGAACGCTTTCCCTTTTCCCAAAAGTCGGTATAATCACAGTGCGATGGACGAACGCATCATCTCCCCTCGCGTCCGACCGGACGAGGTGCAACTGGACCAGGCGCTGCGCCCTCAGCGGCTGGACGACCTGATCGGCCAGGACCGGCTGCGGGAGAACCTGCGCATCCTGATAGAGGCCGCCCGTCAGAGGGGGGAAGCGCTGGACCACATCCTTTTTTACGGCCCCCCCGGCCTGGGCAAGACGACCCTGGCCCACATCGTTGCCAACGAGATGGGCGTCCCTATCCGGGTCACCGCGGGGCCGGCGATAGAGCGTGCGGGAGACCTGGCGGCCATCCTGAGCAACCTGCGGGAGAAGGAAGTCCTGTTCATAGACGAAGTCCATCGGCTGAGCCGGGCCGTGGAGGAAATCCTCTACCCCGCGATGGAGGATTTTACGCTGGACCTGGTGGTGGGAAAGGGGCCGGCCGCCCGGTCCATCCGGCTGAAACTGCCCCGCTTCACCGTCGTCGGCGCGACAACCCGGCTTGCGCTCCTCACCGCTCCCCTCCGGGCCCGCTTTGGCGCCGTCTTCCGGCTGGATTTCTACGACCTCCCCGCGATGGAGGCCATCGTCCGGCGGGCCGCCGGAGTGCTGGGCGTGGAGATGGATCGGGAGGGCGCGCTGGAGATCGCCCGCCGGGGCCGGGGTACCCCGCGCGTCGCCCTCCGGCTCTTAAAGCGGGTCCGGGATTACGCCCAGGTCCGCTACGACGGACGCATCACCGGCCCCGTGGCCCGGGAAGCGCTGGCCCTTCTGGAGGTGGACGAACTGGGGCTGGATGACCTGGACCGCCGGGTCCTGCGGACCATCATAGAGAAGTTCGGCGGCGGCCCCGTGGGTCTGGAGACCATCGCCGCCGCGGTCAGCGAAGAGGCGGACACGGTGATGGACGTGGTGGAACCGTACCTGCTCCAGATGGGTTTCCTGGAGCGGACGCCGCGTGGCCGGGTGGCGACAGCCCGCGCCTACGAGCACCTGGGCATTCCTTATTCGCGGGCCGAGCAGCCAACCCTGTTCTAATGACCCACCGGCCAGGAGGCATCCCCCATCCCAGCACCACCCCGTCGGGCCGTATCCCGGCAACCCGCATGGGGCCGAAATCAAAAGCCCGGCCGTCTATGGCCGGGCTTTTGCAAAACATGAATCGGTTCCCTAATGTCCCTTGTCAATTGATACAATTTCGGGGGCACTGGGGGGCACCCGATAAGTTAACAACTCGCGCAGCGTCCATACGTGGTCCGTCACTCCTGCCGCCATCATCGGCGTGA
>DAOUBO010000046.1:0-4426 GCA_034432695.1 Anaerolineae bacterium
CTGCGGCGGCGGCCCTTCGGGCCGCCGCCGCAGCGCCGTTGCCCCCTACGCGACTCCCTCGCCGTTGAACCCCCGGCCGATGCCCCGATAAATGAAGCCCAGGGCCCGGGCGGTAGCAGGGTCGTAGATGTTCCGCCCGTCTATCAGCACGGGCCGCCGCATCAGCCTCCGGACCCGCTCCAGGTCCAGGTGCTTGAACTCGTTCCAATCCGTCACGACGATCAGCGCGTCGCACCCTTCGGCCAGAGTGTACGGGTCGGGAGCCATCTCTACATCGGGCATCACCCGCCGGGCATTCTCCATCGCGACGGGGTCGTAGGCCCGGACCCGCCCGCCTTCGGCGATGATGGAGCGGGCGATGTCTATGGCCGGCGCCTCCCGCATATCGTCCGTGTTGGGCTTGAAGGCCAGCCCCAGAAGCCCCACGACGGCGCCCTCCAGCGTCCCCAGCACGTCCCGCAGTTTCTTCACCACCAGCCGCCGCTGATCCGCGTTGATGGCCATCACCGCCTGAAGGAGCCGCGGCTGGTAGCCATTGCGGACCGCCATATGGGCCAGAGCCTTGACGTCCTTCGGGAAGCAGGAGCCGCCATACCCCACGCCCGCGTCCAGAAACATCCGGCCGATGCGGGGGTCGTAGCCCATCCCGTTGGCGACCTCCTTGACATCTGCCCCCACCGCTTCGCAGATGGCCGCAATCTCGTTAATGAAGGAGATGCGGGTCGCCAGGAAGGCATTGGAGGCGTACTTGATCATCTCCGCGGTCCGCAGGTCAGTGATGACGATGGGCGCGCGCAGGGGAAGGTGGAGTTGGGCCACCTTCTCCGCCGCTTCCCGGTCCGTGGAGCCCAGAACGATCCGGGCAGGGTTCATAAAGTCGTTGATGGCCGACCCTTCCCGCAGGAACTCCGGACAGGAGACGACGGAGAAGGGGATGTCGTTCCCCCGGCGGGAGCGGATGATATCCGCCACCCAGTCCCCGGTGCCGACCGGGACGGTGGATTTGTTCACGATGATGAGGGGATGGTCCATCACGTCCGCGATGGCCTCCGCCGCCGCGCGGACGTACTTCAGATCGGCCTCGCCGTCCACCCCCTCCGGCGTCCCGACGGCGATGAAGACGAACTCCGCGTCCTTGATGGCCTCAGCGTAAGAAGTAGTGAAGGAGAGCCGCCCGGCCCGCATGTTCCGCTCCACCATCTCCTCCAGACCGGGCTCGTAAATGGGCATAATGCCCCGCTTCAGTTTTTCTATCTTTTCCTCGTTGATGTCCAGACAGATGACCCGGTTCCCCAGGTCGGCGAAGCAGGCTCCGGTGACCAACCCGACATAGCCGACTCCGATGACGGTGATATTGCGCATCGTACCTCCGTATGCAGTTGATGGAGTTGGGATTTTGGAAGATTATTCTGGCAACCCGACGCCCGACCTCACCCATCTCCCTGCCTCATAGGCGCTCCTGAAGGGCAGCGCGGAGGTGGCCGCCCCCCAGGTGCCAAATGTAGGGGCGACCGGCAGGTCGCCCTGATTGGGGGGCGACCATCAGGTCGCCTCTACGGCCTTGCCGACCCCCTGGAGGGCAAAATTCATTTTGCACCCGGCTGCCGGCTCCTCGCCCACGCCAGGACGTCCTCCACGGTCCGGGCGTTCAGAATGTGGGCCGGGGTCGCCCAGCCCCGGCGGGCCATAGCAACGCCGAAGTGCAATAGCCCGAAGTCCTCCGGGTCGTGGGCGTCGGAACTGATGGCCAGCAGGACGCCCAATTCCACCGCCCGCCGAACCCCGATGTCGTTCAGGTCCAGCCAGGGGTGGGCGTTGATCTCCACCGCCTTGCCGGTCTCCGCGGCGACCCGCAGGACGGCCTCCAGGTCTATATCCGCGCCCTCCCGCTGGCCCAGGAGCCGCCCGGTGGGATGGGCCAGGATGTCCACGTGGGGATGACGGAGCGCGGCGATCGCCCGCGCGGTGAACTGCTCCCGGGGCTGACGGAGGCCGCTGTGAAGGGCCGCCACCACCAGGTCCAGTTCCGCCAGCACCTCGTCGGGCAGGTCCAGGGAGCCGTCGGCGCGGACCTCCACCTCCACCCCCGCCAGAACCCGGAACTCGCCGCCCAGTTTGCGGTTCACCTCCTCAATCTCCGCCCGCTGGCGACGCAGTTCCTCCGGCCCAGCCCCGTGGGCTACCCCCAGCCCCCGGGAGTGGTCGGAGACCAGGGCGTATTTCAGGCCCGCCGCGCGCGCCGCCTGGGCCATCTCCCAGAGGGACGCCCGCCCATCCGAGAGGGTCGTGTGAAACTGAAAGTCCCCCTGCAGGTCCGAGAGTTCCACCAGGTCGGGGAGGCGGCCGGCCAGCGCGGCCTCTATCTCCCCCCGGTCCTCCCGCAACTCCGGCGGGATAGGGGGGAGCCCCAGCGCCGCGTACACCTCCTCCTCGGTGGCGCAGAGGATCTCCGTGCCGTCCTCCCGCTTGATGGCGTACTCGCTGAGGGAAAGGCCCCGGTCCTGGGCCAGGGCACGCAGGCGAATGTTGTGCGCCTGGCTGCCGGTGAAGTACTGCAGCGCCGTCCCCCAGCGGGCCGGGGGAAGCACCCGCAGGTCGGCCTGATACCCCTCGTGGGTCCGGATGGAGGTCTTGGTCGGGCCGCTGAGGAGGACCTCCGCCACCTGGGGGAGGGAGCGAAAGCGGGCCATCACCGGCTCCGGGTCCTCCGCGGCCACCAGCAGGTCCAGATCGCCCACCGTCTCCCGCATCCGGCGGAGACTGCCCGCCGGGGCCACCCGGACGACACCAGGCAATTCCCGCAGCGGCTCCAGGAGCGCGTGGGCCAGTTCCCACGCCTTCCCCAGCGGGATCCGCCCGCTCCGGCGTTTCAGGGCCTCAATCCCCGCCAGAACCTTCTCTTCGGACCGGACGCCCATCCCCGGCAGGCTGCGCAGTTTGCCCGCCCTTGCCGCCTCCTCCAGTTCGGCGATGGAGGTGATGCCCAGTTGCTTCCAGAAGAGGGCCGCCTTGCGGGGGCCGACGTCGGGAATCTGGAGCATCTCCACAACGCCCTCCGGCACCTGAGCGCGCAGTTTTTCGTAGGCCTCCAGCCGGCCCGTCCGCATCAGTTCGTCTATCTTCTCTGCCAGCGTCTTGCCGATGCCGGGGATAGTCTCCAGTTCCCCCGCGCGCCAGACCTCCTCCACCGGGCGGCCCAGGGCGGCGATGTTCTCCGCTGCGCGCCGGTAGGCCATGATCCGGTGGGGGTTATCTCCCAGGATATCCAGAATGTCTGCCATTCGGGCGAAGATCGCAGCAACCTGTTCGTTCTCCATCTCCGACCCGCTCCTTGTACGACGCTTCGGCTGGCCTCAGCGGCAGCGCAACGGGTGAGGTCAACCGAACCCCAAAACGGCTTTACTCTGCCAGGTGCATATCGGCCAGGATCACCAGGACGGTCAGTGGGAGATACGCCGTTGCCAGCGCGGCCCCTCCCTCCACCACATAGTAGGGCCCCCGGATGGGGCGCAGGATCGCCCCGACGGCCTCCCCCCAGGCCCTCGTCTCCCGCTCTGCGGCCTCCTGAAGAGCGCCCGTGTCCAGGTCGGCGGGGGAGATCGCCGTCGGCTCCGCCTCCTCTCCTCCTTCGGTGGGCCGGCGGTCCGCTTCCGGCGGATAGGGGAAAATCTCGTAGAACCGTTCCCCGTACCGGCTCCCCCGCGCGATGTAGCGGACGCCCTCCCAGGTGAAAACGTACCGGGGCAGGCGGAGAAGGATCAGGTCCACCATCTCCCACTGCTCCGTCACGACCAGGGCAGGCTCCCCCTGCCCCTCCAGAAACACCCGATAGGTTCCGCCCAGGGACCAGAAAGAGGTCTCCGGGGGATCAATCCGCCCCACAGGCCGGTGGTCGGCGTCAAACAGGGTGATCAGGCGGCTCGGATTGGGCAGGAACAGCCCCGTCGGTTCCACAATGTAGCAGACCTTTCCCGCCTCATCTGCGACCCGATAGCGATAGGCCATCCGTTCGGAGAAAAGTTCCTTGTAGACGCTGAGCATATCCGACCTTCGCCTCTGGGGTTAGACGGATGGTCCTCTGGCCTGGCGCAACAGCGCCTCCGCTGCCTCCCGGTTTACGGGCCGGGTCTGAGAGCCTGGCTGGGGCGGCCCCACGACCCCCAGTTCCTCCAGCAGTTCAATGATTCGGGCCGAACGGGTGTAGCCGATCCGAAGCCGCCGCTGAAGCAAAGAGACGGAGGCCCGGTTCTCCGCCAGCAGGACCTCCAGCGCGTCCGGGATCAGGTCGTCCTCAAAGAGGCCCGACGGCTTGCCCTCCGCGACCGGGGGGGCCAGGTCGGGGTGGAGGGGCAACTGGACCGGCGGGGCCGTCTTCTCCAGCGGGATCGGCCCGGCAGGCGGGGGCGGCGCCGAGAAGCCCCGCCAG
>DAOUBO010000047.1:0-11275 GCA_034432695.1 Anaerolineae bacterium
TCGCAGGAATTATGCCTGTGCGGCCAGCAGACTCTCCACAATGGGATGGAAGCGGATGTAGCGGAAGGCCTCGCCGTAGGCGAAGCCGGCCCGCTGCCCGATCTGGGAGGCCTCCATCCGCAGGGCCCAGGCCATCGCCGCAGCCGGGTCCTCCACCATCGGCCCCAGCATGGCCTTCGGGTCCAGCCCCGCCAGTCGGGCCTGCCGGAGCACTTCCTCCACCAGGAAGCGGACCTGGCTCCTGTGCTCCATCATCGCGGCGATCTTCCTATCCATCGTGTCGGTGATGTCCACGATCTTATTGGCCCCCGCCGGGTCAGGGGTGTAGAAGTACTTCTCCACCACGAAGTGGGGCTCCAGCCCCTCGTCCATATGCTCCGGGTGGAAAAGGGGGAGGTGACAGAAGTTGACGGCGTCGGAGGCGGCGCGGGCCACAGCCCGATGGTCGGGATGGACCTCAGCGATGTAGAGGGGGTCCTCAGCGATGACGACGTCCGGCTTGTGCCGACGGATCAGACGGACGAACTGCTCCCGCAGGACGCCCGGCGGCAGGAGGTCCACCTCCAGGTCCGGGTGTTCCAGGAAGACAGGGGGCTCGGCGCCGAGGACGGCGGCCGCGCGGGCGGCTTCCTCCCGACGGATCGCCGCCAGCGTCTCCGCGTCGTACTCAAAGGAACCTTTGTTGCCGCTGGAGGCAATAACGATGAGGACCCGCGCGCCCTCGGCCGCCATCTTCGCGATGGTCCCTCCGGCAAAGACTTCGGCATCGTCGGGATGTGGAACGAGAACCAGCACGGTCCGGGGCATGTCGCTCCTTTCAGGTAAGCACAGATGTTCTTTACCACCACGCCAGCAGGGCCGCCAGCAGCGCGGCGCGCTGGGGGAGGCTGGGAATCCAGACGTATTCCTCCGGGCTATGAGCGTTATCGCCGATCGCGCCCAGCCCGTCCAGCGTCGGGACGCCCAGCGCGGCCGTGAAGTTAGCATCAGAGGCACCGCCGGTTCCGTCGGCCGTCAGGGTCAGGCCGAGCATCGCCGCGATCTCCTGCGCCCGCCGGAACGGCTCCAGCGTGACCGGGGATTCCTCCATCGGCGGTCGGCTCATGCCCCCTTTTACTTCCAGCCGCGCGCCGGGGAGGACGGGCCGGAGGCTCCGAATGGCCGCGTCTATCCGGGCCATCTCCGCGGCGGTCCGGGCCCGGACGTCCACCCGAATCTGGGCCTGGTCGGGCACGATGTTGGTCCGGATCCCACCCTGAATCCATCCGACGCTGACCGTCGTCCCGACGGTGTAGTCGGTCATCTGCTGGAGGCGCAGGACCTGGTGGGCCAGTTCCTCAATGGCGTTGATGCCCCGCTCGTGGTCGGCGCCGGCGTGGGCGGCCCGGCCGTACGCGGTGAGGACGTACCGTCCCGTCCCCTTCCGCCAGACCTTCAGCGCGCCGTCGGGACGGGCCGGCTCCATGCAGAAGACCACGCGTGCCCGACGGGCCTCCCATTCTATCCGGGCGCGGGAGGTGTCGCTCCCCAGTTCCTCGTCGGAGTTGAAGAGGGCCCGGACGGGGTAGCGGGGCACCAGGCCCAGTTCCCGCATGCCTTCCAGGGCCGTCAGGATGATGGCCGCGCTGGCCTTGTCGTCGTAGATGCCGGGACCGAGGGCCCGGTCGCCCTCCACCCGCCAGGGGCGTTCCGCCAGCGTCCCAATGGGCCAGACCGTGTCCAGATGGCAGAGGAGCAGGAAGCCGTCACCGTCCTTTCCCCATGTCGCCAGCAGATGGTCGCCCCGCTGGGTCTGCGGGTCCCATTCTACCCGCGCGTCCATCCCCTGGGCGACCTCGGCGACAAAGCGGGCGATGCGGTCGGTGGCCGCCTTGTCGGTGCTGGGGGACTCCAGTTCCACCAGGCGACGCAACAGGTCCAGGATCCGGGACGTGTGCGCCTCAAACCAGGGCAGCAGGGCGGAGGGTGAGGGGGACATCAGGATAACTCCTTCCGGCCTTCCAGGGCGTTGGTGAGGGTCACCTGATCGGCGTATTCCAGATCGCCGCCGACGGGGAGGCCACGGCCCAGCCGGGTCACCCGGACGCCCAGGGGGCGAAGTTTAGAGAGCAGATAGGCGGCAGTGTAGTCCCCTTCGCTGGTGGGGTTCGTCGCCAGAATGACTTCCTGCACCCCTCCAGCCTCCACCCGCCGGATCAGTTCGGCGATGCGCAGGGTTTCGGCGAAGACGCCCTCCATCGGCGCCAGCGCCCCATGGAGAACGTGGTAGAGGCCCCGATAGTGTTCCGTCCGTTCAATCGCCAGGACGTCCAGCGGATCCTCCACGACGCAGATGATGGAGCGATCGCGCGTGGGGTCGCTGCAGATGGGGCATGGGTCTTCCTCCGTGATGTTGAAGCAGACGGAGCAGAGACGGGTGCGGGCTTTGAGGTCCTCCAGGGCCTTCGCCAGACGGAGGGGGAGGTCACTTTCTCCCCGGAGCAGGAAGAACGCGAGGCGGGAGGCCGTCTTGGGGCCGATGCCGGGGAGTTCAGCGAGGGTCTCTATCAGCCGGGTAACGGAGGGCGGTAAAGCGGCCATCGGTCTTCGCCACACTCGGCACCGGATCCCGACGTCCAGTGCCGAGCGCCCAGAGAGCAAGGAATTACAGGCCCAGGTCCAGGCCCAACCCGCCGGTGACGGCGCTCATCCGCTCTGCGGCGGCCTTTTCCACCTGCTCCAGGCCGGAGTTGACGGCTGCCACGATGAGGTCCTGAAGCATCTCCACGTCGGTTGGGTCCACGACGTCGGGCTGAATCTGGATGGATTTGAGCCGCCGGTCGCCCGAGACGACGACGGTGACGGCGCCGCCGCCCGCGGTGGCGGTGACGGTCATCGCCGCGATCTCCTCCTGGGCTTTCATCAGGTCTTCCTGAAGGCTCTGGAGCCGTCGGAGCATATCGCCGGCCCCAAAGCCGCCTCCGAGACCAGCAGGGATCATCCGCCGTTTGGCCATAGAGTCCTCCGTATCGCTATGAATTGGGCGCGGGTTTCACCACGGCCCCCAGTTTTTCCACCGCCGCCTGGAGCAACCGGTCTTCCTGAGGCGTGGAGGCCGGGGTCGGGCGGTGGGGGGCCGAGCGGGATGAGCCGGCCCGGGCAGACGGGGCCGCTTCTGTGCTCAGGACGCAGCGGACCCGAACCCGACGGCCCAGCAGTTTGCTCATCACGTCCTCCGCCGCGCGTCGGTTGGCATCCTCTTCTACCTTGGATTTGTGAAAAGGGTAAGCGAAACCGATCAGAAGCGTGTCGCCTTCCACTCCAATTGGCCTACCGGAGCGGAGCAGGGCCTGAAGGGAGAGGTTGACGGAACGGAGGGACTGTAGAAAATCGTTCCAGCGGGCCTGCACCTCTTCCAGGGAGATGGGTTCTCCCTGGCCTGGCGCCTCGTCTGGGGGGGCAGGAGCCGGCGGCGGGGCCGAGGGCCGGATCGGAGAGGGGGAAGCCGTCGCCGATGGCGCGGTGGGGGGAGACGCAGCGGTTGGCTCCCCAGGCAGGACAGAACGGGGGACCGCCGGGCCTGCCTGCGGTATGGGTCCAGGGCGGGCACCGGGAGCCGCAGTCCCCTCTTTCGCCAGCACCGCCTCCACAAAGGCCAGTTCCAGGGGCAACTGCGGCTGCCAGGTGGTTCGCGTTTCCGTCGCGGCCTGGCTGAAGAGACGGATGGCTCGCGTCAGGTGGGAAGGCGCCAGTTGCGTGGCCTGTGCCTGGAATCGGGCGCGGAATCCATCGGGAACGTAGACGGAATGGGAAACGCCCAACTGGGCCAGGAGCAGGGCCCGTAGATGCTCCGTCATCTGCCGGGCGAACTGGCGAGGGTCTGTCCCCTGGTCCACTGCCTCCTGGATGACGCGCAACCCCACGCCGATATCGCCAGAGGCCAGCGCGTCGGCCAGGGCGAAGACGGCCTCCTCGTCGCCGGTCCCGAGGACGGTGCGGACCGTCTCCACAGTGATGACCCGCGCGTCCTGAACAGTCTCCCCATATGCGGCCAGTTGATCCAGCAGGCTTTCCGCGTCCCGCATGCTCCCAGCCGCGTAGCGGGCGATGAGCGTCAGCGCGTCTTCGTCGGCCCGGATGTTCTCCTGCTCTGCGATAGCGCGCAGCCGGGCGGCGATTTCGGCCAGGGAGATCCGCCGGAAGTCCAGCCGCTGGCAGCGAGAGAGGACAGTCGCCGGGATACGGTGGGGCTCCGTGGTCGCAAGAACGAAGATGACGTGGCCCGGGGGTTCCTCCAGCGTTTTGAGCAGGGCATTGAACGCCGCGGTGGAGAGCATGTGGACTTCGTCAATGATGTAGACCTTGTAGCGGGCCTCTGTGGGGCGGTAGCCGACCCGCTCCCGGAGTTCCCGCACGTCCTCCACGCTGGTGTTGGAGGCGGCGTCTATTTCAATCAGGTCCATCAACCGCCCCTCGTTAACCGCCCGGCAGATAGCACATCGGTTGCAGGGGCGACGGGCCGGTTCCGGGTCCAGGCAATTGACCGCCTTCGCCAGCAGACGCGCGGTGGTCGTCTTGCCGGTGCCGCGGGGGCCGGCGAAGAGGTAGGCGTGGTGGATGCGGCCGGAGAGCAGGGCATTGCGCAGGGTGCGGACCACATGCTCCTGCCCCACCACCTCGTCAAACGTCTGGGGGCGCCATTTCCGGTACAGGGCCTGGGCCATCTATCTCCTATGGAGCCCCGATCAGAAACATCTGGATCAGCATCGCCACCACACTGATGACAAGGGGAAACAGCAACCCCATTGTCCAGCGGAAATGGGAGCGCATTTCGGAGCGCAGGGCTTTCTGCTCCTCCGCGAGTTCAGCGAAGCGGCGGTCCATCTCCGCCCGCAGGCTCTTCTGTTCTTCCGCTACCTGAGCGAAACGGCGGTCCATCTCCGCCCGCAGGCTCTTCTGTTCCTCCGCCACCTGAGCGAAGCGGCGCTCCATCTCCGCCCGGAGGCTCTTCTGTTCCTCCGCAACCTGAGCGAAGCGGTGGTCCATCTCTGCCCGGAGGGCGCCCAGTCCCTCCTGCATCTCCGCCCGCAGGGCGTTGAACCCCTCTCGCATCTCTCGCCGGATTGCCTGACGCTCGTCCGCGGCCTCGGCAAAACGGCGGTCCATTTCTGCCCGCAGTTCTTCAGCCAGGCGGTCTACTTTCGCATCCAGGCTCCGGTACAACTCCGCCAGGATGTTGAAACGGAAGTCCAGTTCCCGGGAAACCTGGGCGACATCGCGCCGGACCTGCTCTACCGCGTCCTCTATCCGTCGGAGTTCGGCGGAGAATCGCCGGTCCCGCTCGTCCAGAAAGCGCTCAAAGTAGGGCGGAAACTGAATCCGGATTCGCTCCAGCGTTTCCTCTTCCGTTTCCTGCCCGACGATATAAGGGGCTCTGGCTTCCCCGACTTTCACTTCTTCCGGAGATGGTCGCTCCATCATAGGCTCTCTCCCGGCTACGCCTCGCGCGTCAAACGAACCAGCACGGCGTCCCCTTTGGTGAACACCTGATAGGGCCTGTCCCGATACAGAACGGTCAACTCTTCGGGGCCGAGGGTCAGCGGGGACGTCCTGTGGGCTCCGGCCTCGTAGATCATCGCGGTTCCTTCCAGGGCCAGGAGCATAGCGTCGTGGGGGTGGGGCTCCAGAAGGGGCCATTCCCCCTCCCCGCGCATCACCTGGAGGACCGACTCCTCCAGCCGGACAACGGTCTGAGGGAGGAATGGCACGCGCAGGCCCTGGGCCACCGCGGTCAGGCTGATCCGGCGGGGGGGACTCTCCGTCGTCCCGTACAGGAAGCGACGGCCGTTTTTCCGCTCGGGCATCACCCCGCAGCGGATCAGAATCACGGTGGAGGGAAAGGGGGAACTGGAGCGGTGGGCCAGGCCCTTGTGCACGATGCCCAGTTCCCCCGGACGCAGGCGGACCTCCCCTCGCTCCGTCTCCAGCAGAATGGCTCCCCGGTGGACCCAGAAGAGTTCATCCTGATCCAGGTGGCGATGCCAGGCCAGCGTCCCGTGGCAGAGATACAGGCTCACCAGCATATCGCCGACAAGCGCCATATCTATGATCGCGAAGGGACGGTCCAGCCGCTGGGCGATATCCTGCAGGTTGACTTTCTCCAAACGCATCAAGCAGAACTCTTGGCCGGGCCCTCCTCCGGCGCAACGCCCAGGATGCCGGCCAGCCCGCGCAGGAACTCCACCGGGACAGGGAAGATGATCGTGGAGTTCTTCTCTGTGGCGATTTCGGTGAGCGTCTGAAGGTAGCGGAGCTGGATGGCCGCGGGAACCCGGGCGATGGTCTCGGCGGCCTGGGCCAGGGTCTGGGCGGCCTGGTATTCCCCTTCGGCGTGGATGATCTTGGCCCGCTTCTCCCGCTCCGCCTCGGCCTGGCGGGCCATCGCCCGCTGCATCGTCGCCGGGAGTTCCACGTCCTTGATCTCCACGATGCTCACCTTGACACCCCAGGGCTCGGTTTGCTCGTCAATGATCTGCTGGAGTTTGGTGTTGATCCGCTCCCGGTGGGCCAGCAGTTCGTCCAGTTCGGATTGGCCAATGACGTTCCGCAGCGTCGTCTGGGCGATCTGCCAGGTCGCGCGTTTGTAGTCTTCAACCTGGACGATGGCCTTCGTGGGCTCAATGACGCGGAAGTAGGCCACGGCATTGACCTTGACGGTCACGTTATCCCGGGTGATACACTCCTGCGCTGGAACGTCCAGCGTCACGACGCGCAGGTCCACTTTGACCATCCGGTCAATGAACGGGATGATGAGGAACAGGCCCGGCCCTTTGGCGCCGACCAGGCGGCCCAGCCGGAAAATCACCCCCCGTTCGTACTCCTGAACCACCCGGATGGATGCGCTGGCGAGGACGATCAGCAGGAGAAGAATGAACCCCAGGACGCATCCCACAGTACTCAGCAAAGTGCCCATGGAGAACCTCCTGTGAAGAACGAAATGGATAAGGCTACTTGATTATACCCCGAAGCAGAAAGGGCCGCAACTCATTTGAATTTTCCCCGCTTTCGGTGTATCATGTCATCACCAGGGTTGCTGCCAGGAGGAGACCGATGAAGGTACTGTTGCTTCAGGACGTTCCAGGCCTGGGAAAGTCGGGGGACGTGAAGGACGTCGCGATGGGCTACGCCCGGAACTACCTTCTGCCCCGCGGACTGGCCGTTCCGGCCACCGAGGGGACAGTTCGGACAGTCCAGGTTCAGAAGCAGGCGAAGGCCGAGCAAGCGGCCCGTCGGGCACAGCAGATGGCCGCCCTGGCCGAGAAAATGCAGCAACTGACCCTGACCTTCCGGGCGAAGGCCGGACCCACCGGACGGCTCTACGGGTCGGTGACCCCTGCCGAAATCGCGGAGGCTCTGGAGCGGGAACTGAAGGTCCCCTTTGACCGCCGCAACATCCTCGCCGACCCGCTGCGTCATCTGGGAGAACATCAGGTCCCGGTTCGGCTAAGCGGCAACCGGGTTGTCCCGGTCCGGGTCGTGTTAGAGCCGGAGGAGTAGGCCGACGGGGAAACAGGCCAGAAAATCACCCAGGCGATGGGATTTATGAGCGACGATGTCCTGCGGCGAATTTCGGAACCCGGAGAGCGAATGCCCCTGGGCAGCCGCCTGCGGGTTGCCCGGGAGATAAAGGGATTATCCCTGCAAGACGTGGAGGCCGCGACCCGTATCCGGGCGCGCTATCTGGAAGCCCTGGAAACCGGCGACTACGGAGTGATGCCCGGAGGGGAAGCTCAGACCCGGGGATTTCTCCGAAGGTATGCCTCGTTTCTGGGGCTCTCCCCGGATGAGGTGATTCTCTGGTACGAGCAGGAGACCCGCCGGGAATCGGCGGAGGCCGTTCCAATGGACGGGGCCCTTCCAGCCCCCGTGGCTCCGTCTGTCCCCTTATCGCCCCGTTCTCCCCGCCCGGTGGTCCTCCAGCCCGCTGTTGCCGCGAGGGCGCCGGCCCCGTGGTTACTGATCCTGATAGGCGTGCTGGTCCTGGGGGGGCTCGCCCTGGGAGCGGTTTGGCTTACAACCCACCCGGGGCGAGTTTTTTCGGCCGGAAACCGGCCGACGGCAACCGTTGGTCCGGCGCGGCCGATGGCCTTCCCGTCGCCGCTGGCGACGGCTGCCCCTTCCCCCCTCTCCCCGACGCCTTCTCCCGCGCCGACGGCCGTCCCGACGTTCCCTGCCTCAACCAGCGGCGTTACTCTGACCCTGGAGGCCCGCGAGCACGTTTGGGTACGGGTCACCGTGGACGGCTTCACCGCCTTTGAGGGTATGCTCTCCCCCGGCAGTCCCCAGACCTGGGTCGGGAATGAGGTCGTCATTGTGGAGACCGGCAACGGAGCGGGCGTCGTGGCCATCGTCAACGGACAGCCCCAGGGCCCCCTCTGCGGGCGGGGCGAGGTCTGTACCCGTGGCTGGGGGCCTTCAGGGGAAATCTCGGTGCAGCAGTGACACCGTCGGACCCACCCAGCCGCTGCAACCCACCCATCCAGGCTCCTGGAGGATCCAATGGCTGCCAAAGGTATGGTCATTATAGACGAAAACCGATGTAAAGGATGTGGGCTTTGTGTGTCGGTCTGTCCGGTCCACATCCTGCAACTGGCCGAGGGCCGGTTCAACATCCGGGGTTACCGGCCGGTAGAGGTCACGGACCCTGGAGCATGTATCGGGTGCGCTATGTGCGCAACCATCTGCCCCGATGTCGTCTTTACCGTCTACCGGCGGCGAACGCGCCGGGAGCAGCCTGCGGCCGAGCAGGAGGCTCCCACCGTCCGATGGTAGGGCGGAATCCGGAGGTGCAACGATGGCAAAGGAACTCTGGGAAGGGAATGCCGCCATCGCCGAAGCCGCTGTTCGGGCCGGCGTAGAGGCATTTTTCGGCTATCCCATTACGCCGCAGACGGAGATTCTGGAGTACCTCTCCCGCCGCCTGCCTGAACTGGGACGGGTTTTCCTGCAGGCGGAGAGCGAGGTGGCGTCCATCAACATGGTCTACGGCGCGGCCTGCGCGGGCGCGCGGGTGATGACTTCCTCCTCCAGCCCCGGCATCAGCCTGATGCAGGAGGGGTTCTCCTACATCGCCTGCTCGGAGGTCCCCGCCGTCATCATCAACGTTATGCGGGGCGGGCCCGGCCTGGGCAACGTCGCCCCCTCTCAGGGGGACTACTTCCAGGCCGTGAAGATGGCCGGTCACGGCGACTTCCACCCCATCGTCCTGGCTCCGGGCAACATCCAGGAGGCCATTGATCTGACCGTCCTGGCCTTTGACCTGGCGGAGAAGTACCGCACGATCGCCATGGTTCTGGCCGACGGCTCCCTGGGCCAGATGATGGAGCCAGCGGAGATGCCGCCGATGCGCCCCGTCCGCAAACCCGAGGAGCGGCCCGCGTGGGCGCTCACGGGGGCAAAGGGTCGCCCGCCCAACATCATCTCCTCCCTCTATCTGGCCGAAGAGGTTCTGGAGCAGGTCAATCTGCGTCTGCAGGCCAAGCTGCGCCAGATCGCCGCCAGCGAGGTCCGCTGGAAGGAGTACTCCACCGAAGACGCGGATCTCCTGCTGGTGGCCTTCGGCACCGTGGGCCGGGTCTGCCAGACGGTGGTGCGGGAGGCGCGGGCGAAGGGGCTGAAGGCGGGCCTCCTGCGTCCCATCACGGTCTGGCCCTTCCCGTCGGCCCGCATCGCCGAACTGGCCTCCCGCGTGCGGGGGGTCCTGGTGGTGGAGATGAACGCCGGGCAGATGGTGGAGGACGTCCGGCTGGCTGTGGAGGGCCGCTGCCCCGTCCGCTTCTACGGCCGCATGGGCGGCATCATCCCCCTGCCGGACGAGATTCTGCCCCGGCTGGAGGAGATGGACGCGCAACTCAGATAGGGGATTTGGCAGCGATGAGATTGAGAATTGACCGGGAAAACAATGCACTCTATCTCCGGATAGACGAATCGGCCGTTGTGGAGTCGGAGGAAGTTTATCCGGGCGTGGTCCTGGATTTCAATGCCGAAGGCAAGGTTGTTGGCGTGGAAATTCTTGACCTGAGCGCCAGGGTGGCGGCCGAAAAACTGCAGGTGTTTCATTTTGAGGCTGTACCGGCCCTGCCGTGAGGCGAGAACGAGGAACGGAGGTACACAATGGTAACCGAACGGGAAATCCCCCCCGATATGGAGTTGGTCTACCGGTACCCGGAGAGCCTGACGCCGAAGGTCACCCATTATTGCCCTGGATGCACCCACGGGATCATCCACCGGCTCATCGCCGAGGTGATAGACGAACTGGGCGTCCGGGAGCGGACCATTGGCGTGGCGCCGGTCGGGTGCGCGGTGCTGGCGTACGAGTATTTCAACATGGACTTCTGCGAGGCGGCCCATGGGCGGGCCCCGGCGATGGCCACTGGCATCAAGCGGGTCAGCCCCGACAAGGTGGTCTTCACCTATCAGGGCGACGGCGACCTGGCCGCCATCGGCACCTCGGAGATCATCCACACCGCTAACCGGGGCGAACTCATCACCACCATCTTCGTCAACAACGCCATCTACGGGATGACCGGCGGGCAGATGGCGCCCACCACCCTGCCCGGCCAGGTCACCACCTCCTCCCCGCGCGGGCGGGACGTGGAGACGGCAGGCTGGCCGATGAAGATGGCCGAACTCATCGGGATGCTCCCCGGCGCGGCCTACGTCACCCGGCAGGCGGTGCTGGACGTGCCCGGAATCCGGCGTACCAGGAAGGCCATCAAACTGGCCTTCCAGGTCCAGCTGGCCGGCCTGGGCTTCTCCATGGTGGAGATCCTCTCCACCTGTAACACCAACTGGGGCCTGTCGCCGCTGGAGGCGCTGGAGTGGGCCAGGCAGAACATGGTGCCCTACTACCCCCTGGGCGATACCAAAGTGGCCGACGGGGTGCGCGCGCTGATGGAGAAATCGTGACGTGCCGGGCACGTTGACCGCTGCGCAGGCCCCTGCAGCACAGGCCACCAGGCCTGTACCTGCAGGCGGACAACCTGCGCTACAGGTGGCACGGGCCGCCAGGCCCGTGTTGCAACCTGGTAACTGCCTACCTCACCCCTCCCCCAGCCCCCTCCCTCTCCTGGCTTTCGGCCAGGAGGAGGTAGGTCGGATTGGCAATCTGACCTACCCCCGTTTCGGGGGAGGTAGGTCGGATTGGCAATCCGACCTACCCCCGTTTCGGGGGAGGTAGGTCGGATTGGCAATCTGACCTACCCCCGTTTCGGGGGAGGTAGGTCGGATTGGCAAT
>DAOUBO010000048.1:0-9222 GCA_034432695.1 Anaerolineae bacterium
CCCAACCCAACCTATGCTCCGCCGCCCCAGCCAACGCCGATCGCTCACCAGACCGGAGCCCGGGATTCCGGAGATCACGCCAAAAGTTTCAAGGAGGACGCGGGTTTTCGCAGGCTTCGCACGGAAAATTCATCCGCGTGTAATTATTTACCACGAAGGACACAAAGGTTTTACCGCCGAGACGCAGAGTGCGCAGGGATCAGGCTAATGTAGAACTCTGCGCTCTCGGCGCCTCTGCGGTGAGTTTTTGCGGGAGATTCAAAGGACGCACAGGACCTATGACCCATCCGAACTGGCATTCCCGGAACCACCTCCTCTACCAATGGTCGCCCCTGCTCTCCCTGCTGGTCCCCGGCCTGGGGCAGGTCGTCCAGGGCCGGCGGAGCCGGGGGCTGGCGCTGCTGACGACCGTCCTGGCCCTGGGAGGGCTGGTCCTCTGGCAGGGCGTCCCCCTCCTCTTCGTGCCTCTGGGAGCCGTCTGGCTCTGGGGGGTGTGGGACGCGGTCCAGGCGCTCCGGGGCCGCCCCTCTGGCACCGTCGCCCCCTTCCTGCTGGCCGCGTTCGTCGTCTACGCGCTGGGGGTGCGGGCCACGGAGATCAATTTCCGCAGGCTGGTCAGCGGCTGGCCCGCCATCCGCCCCATCGTCCAGGCCCTGGCCCATCCGGAACTCCTGGAGTACCCCCGGGAGAGCCACATCGGGTATCTCCCCATCCAGGTCCCCTGCGTGGAGCCCCTCCCGCCGCCCCAGGGGTCGGCCAGCGAGCAGCCCCGCCTGGCCACCGACGTCCCCTGCGCCGCGCTGGGGGAGACCATCACCCTGCAGGGCGAGGGCTTCCTCCCCGGGCTGGACGTGGAAATCTGGTGGCAGAACCCCATCGGCGACTATCAGCGGGTGCTGAAGGACGGGGTGCCGCTGGTCGTCCCGGCGGATGACGAAGGCCGCTTCCAGGTCGCCCTCCAGGTCCCCACCACCTCGGTGCCCCTGGACCGGCGGCCCGGCCCCGGGGAGACCCAGACCCACCGGATTGAGGCCCGCCAGTACCGGACCTACGGTTCGCTCCAGCCCACGGAGACCCTCCGCCTGGTCCTGGAGAAGATCGGCGAGACCATTGCCCTGGCCTTCATCGCCACCGTCCTGGCGACGATCTTCGCCCTCCCGGTCAGTTTCCTGGCCGCGCGCAACCTGATGGGCGGCCACCCCGTCGGCCTGGCCGTCTACTATATCGTGCGGACGGTTCTGAACGTCGTCCGCTCCATAGAGACGCTGATGTGGGCCATCATCTTCGCCGTCTGGGTGGGGCTGGGCCCCTTTGACGGGACGCTGGCGCTGCTGCTCCACTCCATCGCCGCGCTGGGGAAACTCTACTCCGAGGCGATAGAGGGGATTGACCCCGGCCCCATAGAGGCGGTGCGGGCCACCGGGGCCAACTGGGCCCAGACCGTCGTCTACGCCGTCCTTCCCCAGTTTATGCCCTCCTTTCTGGCCTTCACCCTCTACCGGTGGGACATCAACCTGCGCATGTCCACCGTCATCGGGCTGGTGAGCAACGCCGGGCTGGGCTTCCTGATCATCCAGTGGATCCGCCTGAGCCGCTACAACTCTATGGCGACGGCGATCCTGGCCATCGTGCTGGTCGTGGCCATCCTGGATTACGCCAGCGCGGCGCTGCGGGAGCGGATCATCGCGGGCGGCACCGGCGGGCCGAGGCGGGGCGTCCTCCGGCGATACGGGGTGTCCGCCGGGGCGGCCGTCCTCTTTCTGGCCCTCTTCGTCTGGTCCTGGCGCGTGGCCGAGATCAACCTCCCGGCGCTGGTGGAGGGCGCGCCCGCCGGCCTGCGCATCACCCGGTCCTTCCTCTCCCCCGACCTGCTGACCCGTCCGACGGAGGAGGTCCGGATCGCGGCCCCGCTGGTGGTCCCCTGCGGGGCCGTGCCCGAGCCCGTCCCACCCTCCCCCGCGCCCGGGCCGCGCCTGACCCTCTCCCTCTCCTGCGGCGCCCCCGGCGACCCGCTGACCATCACCGGCGAGGGACTCCCCCCCAACACCGACGTCTCCGTCCGCTGGCGCTTCCCCGACGGCGGCTTCCTGCGGGTCAGGGAGAACTGCTGCCGGACGGACGGGGCGGGCCACCTCCGGCTGGAGACGCGCGTCCATCCGCTGATGGAAGTCAAAGAAGGGGGAACGGCAGGGGAAGTGGAGATCTCGTGGAAGCGGGTCGTCGGCGGATACCGGCCCAGCGAGGCGCTGGTGACCACCGTCCACCTCTCCCTGGTCACCCTGCTGATGGCGCTGATGGCGACGACGCTGGGGTCCGTCATCGCCGTCCCTCTCAGTTTTCTGGGAGCCAGCAACGTGATGGGGCGCGGGGTGGTGGGACGGGCCGTCTACTTCACCGCGCGCACCGTCTTCAACCTCTGGCGCTCCGTGGAGCCGATGATCCTGGCCGTCATCTGCGCCAGCTGGGTCGGGCTGGGCCCCTTCGCCGGGGTACTGGCCCTGGCGCTGAACAACATCCCCAACCTGGCGAAACTCTTCTCCGAGGCGATTGAGGAGATTGACCCCGGTCCGGTGGAGGCGGTCGCCGCGACGGGGGCCAACCCCCTGCAGGTGCTGGTCTACGCGGTCCTTCCGCAACTGGTCCCCCGCTTCCTGGCCTACATCCTCTACCAGTGGGACATCAACATCCGCATGTCCACCGTCATCGGCTTTGTGGGGGGCGGCGGCATCGGCCAGCAGTTCCGGGTCTGGGTGGGGCTGGACCAGTACGCGGCCGCGGGGACGGCCACCTGGGCCATCGTGGCGATGGTCTGGGGGATGGACTACGTGAGCGCGAAGGCGCGAGCGCGGCTGATTTAAAGTTGGTTCTACCGGGGAGTCGGTCAAAAAACACCCAGCGAAAGGAGTCCTATGCAGTACGCCCGTGAAGTCAAGGCATTCATCCAGCACCACTTTCGCCACTTCAACGCGGCCGCGCTGGTGGACGCGGCCGAGGCCTACCGGAAGTTCATCGCTGAGGGGAACGGTATGCTGGTCGCGATGGCCGGCGCGATGAGCACCGCCGAGATCGGCCTCTCCCTGGCGGAGATGATCCGGCGGGGGAAGGTCCACGCCGTCAGTTGCACCGGCGCCAACCTGGAGGAGGACATCTACAACCTGGTTGCCCACGACTTCTACGTCCGCATCCCCAACTACCGGGACCTGACGCCGCAGGACGAACTGGCCCTCTGGGAACGCCACCTGAACCGGGTGACCGACACCTGCATCCCGGAGGAAGAGGCCATCCGCCGGATAGAGCAGGCCATCCTGGAGGAGTGGCTGGAGGCGGACCGGAGGGGGGAGCGGTACTTCCCGCACGAGTTCTTCTACCGCATCCTGCGCAGCGGGAAACTGGAGCCCTACTACCAGATTGACCCGCGCGATAGCTGGGTCTACGCGGCGATGGAGAAGGACCTGCCCATCTTCGTCCCCGGCTGGGAGGACTCCACCACCGGCAACATCTACGCCGCCCACTGCATCCGCGGGACCATCCGCAACGTCCACACTGTCCGGAGCGGGATTGAGTACATGATGGCCCTGGCGGAGTGGTACCGGAAGGAGTCGGCCCACCGGCGGCTGGGCTTCTTCCAGATCGGCGGCGGCATCGCCGGGGACTTCGCCATCTGCGCCGTCCCGATGATGCGGCAGGACCTGCGCTGGGAGGAGGTCCCGCTCTGGGGCTACTTCTGCCAGATCAGCGATTCCACCACCAGTTACGGCTCCTACTCCGGCGCGGTGCCCAACGAGAAGATCACCTGGGAGAAACTGGGCATAGACACCCCGAAGTTCATGATTGAGTCGGACGCGACCATCGTGGTGCCGCTGATCTTTGCCTACGTGCTGGCGGAGGAGTGAGGGAGCAGGGGGTAGGGCAACTGTTCACAGTTGCCCTACCCCATTATACCAGCAGGAGAGCAGGGGAGCGGATGGAGGAATCTCGGCATCGCTTCTTTGCTGCAGACGGCGCGGCTCTGCGAACGATTCGGTCCGCCCTGGCGGGAGCCACAGAGGTCCGGATCGCCACGGCATACTTTGCTGCCTCCGGCTACCAGGCTTTGCAGGACGTCCTGCAGGGTAAGCGCGTCCGGCTCCTGATCGGCCGTCCCGAGGGTGGAGAGGATCGGCTGCGGGATGTACTCACCGAGTTTATGAACGAACTCTCGTACGGGCCTCAGGAGGGACGTACCCGCGCCATGCGGCAACTCCTGGACGCCCTCCAGCATGGGTGGATGGCCGTGACGGTAGGGGAATCGCCCGGCGAAGAGGCGCCGTGGTTGAAAGCCGGCTATCTCTATCACCACGCCAAGCTGTATATCGCTGACCAACGTGCGGCGGTGGTAACTTCTGCCAATTTCTCGTATCACGGGTTGTGCCTGAGTCGGGAGGCCGGGTATGTGGTCACGGACCCTGGAGACGTGGAGTTTTTCGTGGAACGCTTTGACCACTACTTCGCCCAGGCCGTTTCCATCACTCAGGACCTCATAGAGGCACTCCGGCGATGGCTGGAAGAGTACGATCCCTACACCATCTACGCACGGGCGCTGCTGGAACTGTATGGCTTGCCCGAAGAGGCCGTTCCCTCTCAGCTGCCCCCTCTGGCGGAATATCAGAAGGGGGTCGCTTCCAGCATTCTCCGTTCCATCCTGGAGCATAACGGGGCCTTCCTGATTGCTTCAACGGGCCTGGGAAAGACCGTCATTGCGTCCCACGTGGCGGCATATCTCCGGATGCGGGACGAAATCCGGACCGTGCTGGTGGTCTGCCCGGCGGGAATGCGGGAGGTCTGGAGCCGGTCTATGCGGGCCGCCCGGCTCTCCAGTGCGGAGTTCTCCTACCATACGCTGGCGCGCCGGGAGGGGGATAGTAGCCTGCCGCGCCTGGAGCACGAACTGAGACTGGCCGACGAAGAGACGCTGATCATCCTGGACGAGTCCCACCGTTTGCGGAACGAAGCAACCGAGGAAGGGGACCTCCGGCTGAGCCATCAGCGCATCCGGGAAGCGGTCCGAGAGAGACGAAGTAAAGTTCTCCTGCTGACGGCCACACCGTACAGCAAAGGCATTCAGGACGTTCGGAGTCAACTGGCCCTTCTGCCGCCCCCCACGCTGCTCCCCACCCCCCTGGGGATGTCGGTTCCCGCAAAGAAATGGACCGCTGGCAAATTGAGCGAATTGCCCGACCTGCCGCCCTGCACGGTTCTGAACATCCCGGACGTCGTTCGGCACTTCAGCGAGCAGGATGAAGCGGGAGAGCGCTTTATCCGCTTCGGAGAGAAGAAACTGTACTTTCCGCGCCGCATTCGCCTGATTACGGTCCGCTATCCGAATCCGTACGACGACCTTCTGGCAGAGTTGCTGAAAAGCGGTCTGCTCTATCAGGCAGTTAAGAGGGAGGAAAAAGTCAGAGGCAAGAGGAGACAGAAGTCCGGCAAAAGTGCTCTGCAGCCCACGCTGTTTGAGGACGAGGAATTCTGCATAGGGAAGCGGATTCCCATGCAGGAAGCGCTCTTTCTGCATCAGTTCTGCTCCTCTCCCGCCCGCGTCAAAGAGACATGCCAGAAACTGGAGACGGGCGACTACGAGTATCAGTTTGCGCGCCAGGCCGAATTGACCGCGTTTCTCTCCCAACATTGGGAGGAGATTGAGCGCGGGTATGGCCATAAACGGGACGTCAAGTTGCGGAGGCTGGCCGAAATCATCCAGGATGCGGGAGAGCGAAAAGTGGTCGTATTCTGCGAGTATAAGGCAACCGCCCGGTATGTAGCCGAAGAGTTGAAACACCTGTTGCCCCGCCGGATACGGGTGGAGACGACCGTAGACAAAAGGGGACAGGCGCTGGACGAGGTCCTGCGGTGTTTCGCCCCAGAGGCCAACGAGGTGCTCCCCGAAGAGCGGAACCCCCAGGCAGAAATCCACGTCCTGGTCGCCAGCCGGGCCGTCTCGGAAGGGTTCAACTTGCAGGATGCGTCAGTCCTGGTCAACTACGATCTGCCGTGGACCGTCCTGGAACTGGCCCAGCGGATGGGGCGCATCCTGCGTCCCTGGCGGGAGCCGCGCGATATTTTCATCTACAACCTCGTCCCTTCCACAATGGAAAATCAGGAAATTTCCCATGCTCTGCGGTGGAAGGAGCGCCTGGGAGAACGGAGCCGGGAGCACTCTTCTCTGGCCCAGATTCCGGTCCTGATCTACGACGAGAGTCAGCGGGAAAAATGGGAGCGGGAGTTTGAGATGATTGCCCTGGGGCGTGAACTCTATCTGGCCCGAGAGACGGAGGCCGACCTGAACCTGGACGAGGTGATAGATTTCGTCAGCCGTACAGATGAACTGCGAACCAGCACCTTCTACAAAGACCTGATAGAGATTCGCGATAAGGCGGAAATCCGCTCCCTGCCCCTCGGAATCCGCAGTGCAATGGAGTCCCCCAGGCGCAAGCGCTTGTTGTTTCTCCTGCTGCGACGGCAGCGCCATTTGGATACGGTAATAGCCGACTGGCGGGGGGAGCCTCTTCCCGAGAGTTTCCGCCGGGACGAGGTGATGCGTCTGATTCGCTGCCTACCGGATACCCCCAAGGCGCCCTTTGATCGGTATCCGGACGATGACGAATTTGACGCGTGGATAGAACGGGCGCGGAAGCGCTGGGCAGAGCAGCACTCCATTTCTCCATCTCGTCTGCAAATCGTCTGTACCCTGGCACTGGTATAGGAGAAATCAACACTCCGCCATTCCGTCATTCCGTCATTTTGTCATTCCGTCATTTTGTCATTCCGTCATTTTGTCATTCCATCATTTTGTCATTCCGTCATTCTGTCATTCTGTCATTCCGTCATTTCCGTCATTCCGTCATTCTGTCATTCTGTCATTCCGAGGCACCCTATGATCCTTCAGGTCCACAACCTCACCAAACGCTTCGGCGATCTGGTCGCCGTGGACGACCTCTCCTTTGAGGTAGAGCCAGGGGAGGTCTTCGGGCTGCTGGGGCCCAACGGGGCCGGGAAGACCACCACCATCCGGATGATTCTGGACATCATCCCACCCGACGCGGGCCACATCACCGTCCTGGGTGGCTCCCCCGCCGTGGCCCAGCCCCGCATCGGCTACCTGCCCGAGGAGCGGGGGCTCTACCGCAACGTCCGGGTGCTGGACATGCTGGTCTACCTGGCCGAGTTGAAGGGGGCCGACCGCGCCCGGGCCCGCGAGCGCGCGCAGGAGTGGCTGGCGCGCATGGGGCTGGAAGACCGGGCAAGCAGCAAGGTCAAGGACTTAAGCCGCGGCATGCAGCAGCGGCTCCAGGTCATCGCGGCGGTCGTCCACGACCCCGACCTGATCTTCCTGGACGAACCCTTCCAGGGACTGGATCCCGTCAACGTGGAGCGGGTCAAGGGGGTCATCGCCGACCTGCGCCGGGAGGGGAAGACGGTTGTCCTCAGCACCCACCAGATGAACCTGGTGGAGGTCCTCTGCGACCGCATCCTGCTGGTCAACCGGGGGCGGGCCGTCCTCTACGGCCCGCTGGCGGACATCAAGCGGCAGTTCGCCCCCCACGCCGTCCGGGTGCGGGCGCCGGAACTCCCGTCCGACCTCCCCGGCGTCGTCGCCGTGGAGCCTAAAGACGGCGCGTACGACCTCTCCCTGGCCGAAGGAACCGCCCCGCGCCAGGTCCTGCGGGCCCTGCTGGACCGGGGCGTGGACGTCCAGGCCTTTGAAGTTGCCCCGGTACCCCTGGAGGAGATCTTCGTCCGGGTGGTCACCGTAGCGCAGGATTAATCTGGCGCCACACAGGAGGCTTCTATGAACTGGCGCAAAGTCTGGACTATCGCCCGCCATGAGTACCTGACCAACATCCGCCGGACCGGATTCATCATTATGACGGCCATCGTCCCCGCGCTGGGGCTGATCGCCCTGATCCTGACCGTGCTCCTCCTGCCCCGGGGCGACGCAGTGGCGGACTGGCTGGAGCGGCAGTTTGACGTCGGGCGGAATGACAGAATGACGGAGTGGTTGGGGCGTGTGTTTGGCGTGGGGCGGAAGCCGGTCGGCGTTGTGGACCGCTCCGGGTACTTCACCCCCATCCTGCCGGAGTACCGGGAGTCCTTCATCCTCTACGAGGACCCGGAGGCGGCGGAGGCCGCGCTGCGCGCCGACGAACTTCAGGTCGTGTTGATCATCGGCGAGGACTATCTGGAAACCGGGCGGATCGTGGCGCTTACGCGGGAGAGTTTCGGCGAGGCCGCGATCGCCGACTCCAGACGGGTGCGGGCCTTCCTGGTGACCCACCTGCTGGCGAACCGGGTAGACCCGGCCCTGGCGCGCCGTGCCGCCGATCCGACCGAAGGCCTCCAATCGCGCATTATCTCCAGTACGGGCAAGGAGCGGGGCGGCGGGATGCTCTTCACCTTCCTGGTCCCCTATTTTCTGGCGGTTTTCCTGATTATGACGATTTTCGCCTCATCCGGCTACCTCATCCAGAGCGTTGCCGAAGAGAAGGAAAACCGCATCGTGGAGATCATCATCTCCTCGGTCCGCCCGACGGAACTGATGGCCGGAAAGGTTCTGGGCCTGGGCGCGCTGGGGCTGACCCAGGTGCTGATCTGGCTGGGGAGCGCGTGGGGCTTCACCGGCGGAATGACGATGGTCCTGGCCCTGGCGGGAAACGTCGGTATACCGGCGCGGGTCTTCATCCTGGGCGTGGTCTACTACCTGCTGGGGTATCTCCTCTACGCCGTCCTGATGGCCGGTGTGGGCGCGCTGGGGACGACCATGCGGGAAAGCCAGCAACTGGCGGGCATCTTCTCCTTCATCGCCGTCATCCCCTATATGCTGGCCAGTTTCGTGATGGTCAATCCGAACGCGCCGGTGGCCCGGGCCTTCAGTTTCTTCCCCCTCACCGCGCCGACGATGATGATGTTGCGCATTCCGCTGGGGGAGGTCCCGTGGGTGGACGTCGCTGGGAGCATCGGTGTCCTGATCCTCTCCATCCCGGCGGCGCTCTGGTTCGGGGCCAAACTCTTCCGGGTGGGGTTGCTTATCTACGGCAAGCGCCCCACCCTGCGGGAGATCTGGCACATCCTGACTCGTTAGGCCGCAACATCCTGCGTTACGCTGCGGCGTTTGCGGGCAGCGAGGGCGTGAACGAACTTCGCCGCCGCGGCCGTGCGGCCGCCGAGCCCGTTCCGCCGGCCGGC
>DAOUBO010000049.1:0-3456 GCA_034432695.1 Anaerolineae bacterium
ATGCGGCGGCCGCCCCGCCGGACCAGCCAGGCAGGCGCCGCAAAAGACGCTGAACGTGCCAGGCACTTCTGAAAGTGCCTGGCACGTTGAAGGCGCCGTTCGCAGTGCGGCACGGAACGAAGTGGAGCGCCGTTTTCCCGCCGTGGGCCAGTTGGAAATTGGCCTTCCCGGGGCCTCACCGGGCCAGGGGGCGGCCATCGCCGATACGTTCCCCCTGGTCGGCGCGGGCCGACCGAAGCCGATGTAGGGGCGACCTGCTGGTCGCCCTGATTGGGGGCGACCTGCCGGTCGCCCTGATTGGGAGCGACTTCAAGTCGGCATGATTTGACAAATAGAAGGTTGTGGTGTATATTGGAAGCGCCAGCGCTGCTCTGCATAATGGGTGGCCTGCGCTGGACGAGAACAGCATCACTCCAGGGCCCGCCGAATCGGCCATCCCTCTCCTTCCCTCCTGCCCTCCATCGGCGATAGCCGGCACCGGCTCAGCCCTGCAAAGCCCCCCGGATGCCCCGCCCCGGAGGAGACCTTCCCCGCCGCAGAGGGGATTCCGCCCGCAGGAAAAGGAGGTGGTCCCGAACAATGCACATAGATAGCGCGGTTCCACCGGACCGCCGTGCGTATCCCCCCGCGCCCCGGCCCCGCCGGGGCCCCGCAGACTGTAAAAGGAGGTTTAAAATGGCTAAGCGATTTGTTTTCTACCTGGCGGTGGCGCTGATCATCGCGCTGCTCAGCGCGGTGGCCGTCTCGGCGATCACCATTACCGTGGATGGCAGCAGGGAATCCGCCTGGGACGGTGGTGGCTCTTTCAGCGACGGCAACGAGGGTAATATCAATGACAATGTGGATATCGCAACATTTCAATGGACGAATGACACCTCAAACTTCTACTTCCTGGTGGCAGTGCAGGGGCCGCCTCCTTTGATGCCTGACGATGCTCCAATTGATGTGTGTCTGGATACTGATAACAACCTATCTACAAATATCCCTGCGAGTAATACCATTCAGCGGAACCGCTGTTCTTATAATACCGGAGTCTCTGGGATTGATACGGTTGTTCGAGCGACTAATTCGTATGGCATGCTACATCTCAGAGTGTTTGATGTAACCCAAGATCGTGTGGTGCTCAAAGGGACAGGCACATTGGGTTATAACCAATATGCTTCTAACCCGGTGATTGAGATGGGTGTGCCTCTGAATCTCCTGGGATATGGCAGCGGGGTCTGCCCTTCCACCATACCCCTGGTGGTATACTACGACGGCGGCGATACCAACCCGGACGACAATTTGCCTGATAGTGGCTCTATAGATATCAACTGTGATCCTCCCACCGCTGTTACTGTTTCTTCTTTCAAGACGGCTTCCGGACCGGGCGAGAACATCCTGCCGGTGCTGGGGCTGGTGGCAGGCCTGCTGGTAGCGGGGGCTGTGGTCGTGATATACCGCCGGGTGTAACTCGGTGTCCGAGAAATATGCATCCACACGGAGGCCAAAATGAGAGAGGAGAAGATTCTGGATCGCCCTGAGGAGATCGGCGTGATCTACGATTCTCCTCAAATTATCTACGAAGGCGAACTGGAGGTGCAGGCCGGAAGCCCAGGAGGCGGGCCCAAGTTTCCGTTCCCGTGGGATATGTAACACGGCGAATGGGTGGATGGGTTCTCTTCGGCTGTGGCATCCCCTGCTTTCTCTGATCACGGCGGGGGTGGCGGTGTTCCTTCTCTCCTGGGTGGTTTCGGCATCGCCACCCCCTCCGCCTTCAGATCCTTTTTTCATCCCCTCGGAGCCCGGGCCGCTGCCCGTTGCGGCTGCGTTTTTCCGCCCCATGCAACTTGGGGAGCCCCGCAGTCCCCGTCTCCTGCCCTGCCCCGCCTGGCGCATCACCGTCACTGCCGACGGCCTCTACCGCATCCCCGTCGCCGCCCTGGCTGCCGCCGGGGTGCCCACCGGCGACCTCTCCGCCCTCCACCTCCTCTGGCGGGGCAAGGAGGTGGCCCTGGAGGAAGCGGGCGATGGCCTGCTCTTCTACGGCCAGAAGTTCCACGGCTCCGTCCAGGACGAGAAGTACACCGACGAAAACGTCTACTGGCTGGTGGTGAGCCCCACGGCCGGCCCGAGGATGGGGACTCGCTCCGTCGCGCCGGGCGGCCCGGCTCAGCCCCTTGCCTGGCATACCGCCACCCTCCACTTTGAACAGAACAACCTCTACTGGGGCCGCTGGTCCACCGACCCCTGCACCGACGACACCTGGTTCTGGGAGTACGTCTCCACCAATCGCCCGGTCACCCGGACCTACGCCCTCACCCTTTCCGCCCCCGCGCCCGAAGCGTACACCGCCGCCCTGGAGGTGGAACTGGCCGGCCTCACGGAGAACTTCCACCGCATTGGCTTCGCCCTCAACAACACCCCCGTTGGGGAGGCGCCCGGATCGGGGAAGGTTGGGTGGACGGCGACCCTCCCGTTCCCGTCCTCCCTGCTGACGGAGGGGGTGAACCTGCTGGCGATGGGGGTCTTCACCGATAGCGGCACGCAGGGAGTTCTCTTCAACTGGGCCCGGATACACTACCGCCGCCGTCTCCAGGCGGAGGACAACGTCCTGCGGATGGAATCCCCTCTCTCCGGTGCCGTCGCCGTGACCGTCACCGGCTTCTCCACCTCCGCCCTCCGCCTCTACGACGTCACCGACCCGCTCCGGCCCGTCCGGCTGGAGGGCGCGGCGCCCGTCCTCTCCGACACCCTCTGGGCGCTGGCCTTCCGGGACGACGCGCCGGCCGGGACCGCCTACCTGGCCCTGGCGGAGACCGCCGTCCGGGAGGTGCCTGTCCTCACCCCCTATTGCCCCCCGGCGGACCTCCTCCATCCCGCCGACGGCGCCGACGAAATCATCATTGCGCCGTCGGCCTGGCTCCCCGCCGTCCAGCCGCTGGCCGCCCGCCGCCGGGCCCAGGGGCTGCGGGTCCGGGTGGCGGCAGTGGAGGACCTCTACAACGTCTTCAACGCCGGTATCTTCCACCCCGAGGCCATCCGCTCCTTCGTCGCGTATGCTGTCCGGGCGTGGCCGGGGCCGCCTCCTTCCATGCTCCTTCTCATTGGAGACGGTCACTTTAACTTTAAGGGCTACCGGCCGGACGTTTACGATACCCGGGTGCCGGTCTGGATTCCCCCCTACCTGGAGTTCGCCGACCCCTGGCAGGGGGAGGTGCCGGTGGATAGCCGCTACGGGGATGTGGACGGGGACGGCTTCCCCGAACTGGCGGTGGGGCGCATCCCGGCTGGTTCGGTTGAAGAAGCGGAGGGGGCTGTGGCGAAAATCCTGGCCTACGAGAGCGCCCCGCCCGCCGACTGGCAGGGGCGGGGCCTCCCCGCCGCCGATAACGTCCCCGACGACGCGGGGGATTTCCGCGCCATTGTGCAGAACCTCTTCGGCTTCCTCCCCGCCGGGGTGGAGACGCACACCGT
>DAOUBO010000050.1:0-2762 GCA_034432695.1 Anaerolineae bacterium
GTGTGGTGGGGTTCCCCCCCGTCCCGCCCGCCGTAGAGGCGCCCCGGCGACTCCACGCCGACCTCGTCGCCGTAGTAGACGGTGGGCGCGCCGGGGAGGGTGAACTGCAGGAGCGCCAGCAACTTCTGGTAGGCGTCGGTCTCTTCCGAAGAAAGGTCGCCGCCGCCGGGCTTCTGGCCGTGGGAGAGGACGAAGCGGACCCGGTTGGTGTCGTGGGAGCCGGCCAGGTTGAGCATCGCCGCCAGCGCCTCCGGCGGGTAGTCCTCCGCCAGGGAGTGGAGCCAGGCGTCCAGTTGGGAGACGGTGATGGGGTCCAGGACGCCGCTGGCAGAGGAGGGGTTGTTGTCGTTGTCCTCGTAGGGGGTTTCCCGGAGGAAGGAGAGGACGGCGCTGCGGAAGCGGTAGTTCATCACCGCGTCCCACTCGTTCCCCAGGAGCCAGGGGGTGGCGTCGCCCCACTCCTCGCCCAGGATGGCCGCGTCGGGGTTCGCGACCTTCACGGCCCGGCGGAAGCCCTCCCAGTAGTCGTTGGCGGGGTCGCGGGTGAGGCCGGGGTCCACGTCGCCGCCCACGTCCAGCCGCCAGCCCGCCGTCCCGGAGAGGATCCAGCGGGTGGCGATCGCGCCCGTCCCGCTGTAGATGTAGCTCCGCACCGCCGGGTTGGAGGAGCGCAGGACCGGGAGGGTGTCGTACCCCCACCAGGCGTTGTAGTCCTCGGGCCAGTCGGAGAAGGTGTACCAGTCGTAGTAGGGGCTGGACCGGGACTCGTAGGCGCCGAGGGTCGGGTGGCGGGAGTATTTGTCAAAATAGACGCTATCCGACGAGGTGTGGTTGAAGACGCCGTCCAGGACCACCCGGATGCCGCGCGCTCCGGCGGCGGCGAGGAGGGCTGCCAGGGCTCCGTTTCCGCCCAGGTGCGGGTCCACCTCCTCGTAGGTTGTCGTGTCATACTTGTGGTTGGAGGGGGAGCGGAAGATGGGGTTCAGGTAGAGCGCGGTGACGCCCAGGGACTGGAGGTAGTCCAGTTTCTGGGCGATCCCCTGCAGGTCGCCGCCGTAGAAGTCCTCGCCCCAGCGGTTGTAGTAGGGGCTGGCGGGGTCGCGGGGGTCTATGACCGCCGCGTTCCAGGCCGTGTAGGTGATGCCGGCGGTCGGGTTGCCGTAGTAGAAGTGGGTGCCGGAGACGACGTCGCCGGACGGGTCGCCGTTGCGGAAGCGGTCGGGGAAAATCTGGTAGACGACGGCGCCCTTGAGCCATTCGGGCGTCTGGAAGGCCGGGTCGTAGACGGTCAACTGGAAGGAGAGGTCGGGGGACTCGTCGCAGGCGCGGCCGGGGCCGCCCTCGTTGTAGCCGCGGTAGAGGCCGTCCACGACATGGTCGTCCTCGTAGAAGTCGGTGTCGGTGCCGTCCCGGACGATGAAGCGGTACCAGAGGACGGTGGGCTGGGTCGGGGTGATGGTGACGGCCCAGTAGTCGTAGGCGGGGTCGGAGGCGACGACGCGCATCGGGAGGACGGCGGCCGTGTCGGCCCGGTCGTCGTAGAGCCGGAGGGAGACTCCGGTCAGGTCGCCTGCGTAGGCCCGCAGCCGCAGCGTGACCGGCGTCCCGGCGGGGACGGGGCCGACGGGGGTGCGGTAGGCGGGGTCGCGGGAGTCGTGGAGCAGGCCGTCCCAGAAGACGTTGTCGTCGTGGGCCGCGCCGAAGGTGACGTGGCGGACGACGGTGGCGGTGTCGTCCGCGCTCTGCGCGGTGACGGTGAGGGTGTTGGCCCCGCGCGCGAGGGTGACCGGCTGGGTGAAGCGCCCGTCGGCGTCCAGCGTGGGGGTGTAGAGGGCCGTCCCGTTCAGGTCCACCGTGACGGTGACGCCGGCGGCGGGGGAGACGGCGCCGGTGACGAGGATGTCCGGGGTGGCGAAGAACGCGCCCTCCGGCGGGTGGGTCACGTCCAGCGTGAGCGCGGGGGCCAGGATGTACGTTGCCAGGAACCGCTGGGTGGTGGGGTTGTCCCAGCCGGTGGCCTGGTCGTCGGCGGGGACGGTGTCGTAGGCGCCCTTCGTGTTGCCGGTCTGGGTGGCGTAGAACTGGAGGTGGATGGGGGTGCCGGGTGTCGGGGAGACGCCCAGGTCGGCGAAGGGGATGGCGAATTCCACACCGACGCCGTCGGCGAAGGCGACGTGGGTGCCGATCATCCCGCCGCCGGAGATGCCGCCCCAGTTGGTGCCCGCGCCGGTGCTGTAGTCGGTGCCGTTCCAGCGGCGCAGTTCCGTCCAGCCGTTGTCATCGCCCCCCGCGCCGGAGCCGACGATGTTGCCCCGGATCACGACATCGGGGATGATGCGGTAGGGAAGCAGGACGGGCATCCCGCCGACGCTGGCGTGGGTGGCGGTGTAGGCGAAGTAGATGGCGTTGTTCCAGGGGTCGCGGGGTGGGGAACCGTCGGTGGCGGTGTAGCGCCCCGTGGCGACGACCAGGCCGAAGGAGCCGGAGAAGGTGGTGCGGGTGTAGGCGTAGAGGGGGACGAAGACGTAGAGGTTCTGGCCGTCGTTGGTCGCGTAGAGGCTGATGACGTCGGTCCAGTGGGTGCCATTCCAGTCCCGGGGCCCTGGGGAGGCCAGGTCGCCCTGAGGGTCGGCGGCCAGGGCCGGTCCGTAGGCCGGATCGGGAAGCCCGTCCAGGGTGACCGTTGCGCCCTGGGCGGGGAGGGGGGAGGAAAGGAGCACAAAGGTCAGCGCGAGGGCGCCGACGGCGGCGCCAAGGGCGAG
>DAOUBO010000051.1:0-6795 GCA_034432695.1 Anaerolineae bacterium
CTGGAGGGCCGTCTGCGCGACCTCGGGCGCGGGGTCCGATAGCGCCCTCTGCAGCGCCTCCGCGTGCTCCGGACGCCCCACCAGCCCCAGCGTCTGGGCCGCGGCGAGGCGAACCGGCATGCTCCCTTCCCTCAGGGCTTCCAGCAGCGGCCCGAAGGCCGCGTCTCCCAGCCCGACGCCTTCCCCCCGTTCCGCCGCCCACGCGATCAGCCACCCCATCTCCGAGACAACGGGCGGCGACTGTGGCGGCGGGGGGCTCGCCTCTCCCTCCCCTTCGGCCAGCGCGGCCGACGCGGCCGAGCGGACGATCCACTCTCTGTCCTCGCGGATCGTCCTCTCCAGCATCTCCTGGGCCCACCGCGCCCGAATCTCCGCCAGGCCGTACGCCGCGGCACGGCGGATCAGGAAGTCTTCATGCTCTATGGCCTCCTTTAGAATTCTTTCCCCTTCCTCACCCGCCCGGGCCAGGCTCCGGGCCGCCTCTGCCCGCAGGAGGTCGTCTCCCTCCGCCAGGATCCGAACGAGAGCCTCTATGGCCCCCGCCGTGCCAATGGCCCCCAGCGCATCTACCACCGCCTTCCGTACCTCCTCGGAGTTGTCCTCCAGCGCCCGAACCAGGCCGGGGAGGTCCGCCCGCTCCCGCAGCAGCCCCATCGCACGGGCCGCGAGGGCCCGGATTTCCTCCTGCGGATGCTGAAGCGCATGGCGTAGAAAGATGGGCACCCCCGGGTCCCCGGTCCGGACCAGCGCATGAAGCAGTTCCCACCGCACCGGTCCCGGCAGGTTGGGAGAGAGCAGGGAGCGCCCCAGAAGCGCCATGACGCCGTTTCGCCACGGCGCGCCGGGGGGAGCCAGAGCCACCCAGCGGGCCGCCCGGCACAGCCGGGTCCGCCAGAAGTCGTCGGGCCGGGAGAGCCATTCATTCACCACGGCCTCCATCCCTCCCCGCTCGGCATAGAAATCCACCACGGGCATCCAGCGAGGGTTCTCCAGATGCTGGAGAAGCGGGTCTGGTGGGCCGGCGCTCATCTCCTCCGCGGTCAGGAACGCCTGCCACAGGGTATGGGCAAAGGCATACCGGTCCGATCCGCAGGGGACCAGGGCCGGCGTCCCGCTTCCGGACCCGCGGGGGCTCTGAACGGCCTTCAGCGCCCACGCGACCAGCGCCCGCGGTCGCTCCACATCCGGGTCCGCGAAGAGCAGTTCCCGAACCGCGTCCTCCAGTTCGCGGTGGGAGAGGATGGTGTGCCCCTCCTCCTGCATCCGGACCGCCAGCATCGCGAGGATCTGACGGGGGGTGCGCGGAGGGGGCGTCTCCGCCGGTGTGCTCTCTCCCCCGGCCTCATCGGTCGCCGCCTCTTCTGCCGCCTTCGCCGTCGGCATGCCGCGCTTTCCCCCGGCAGGGGGCTGGGGAGGGGGAGGGATCTGCTCCTCCCACCGGTCCACCATCCTGCGGTAAAGGTCGGAGCGGCGCGAGGGGACCTCGCCTTCCAGGAGGGCCGCCGCGCAGAGGGCAACGTCCAGCAGGGAGCCCGTCCGCTCCCGGAGGTCCGCCAGGCGGTCTATCGCCTCCTCCACGGGGAACGGTTCGGGGGTCGGCAGACGGGTCAGGAAATCCCGGATCTGAGCCCGTTCCCAGGGCAGGAGGTGGAGCGGGACGAAGCCGGCCTCGGTCAGCGGGGCATAGTTCTGGGGGCCGGCAGCGACGACCCAGGTGTTGCCCGGGAAGGCATCCGCCAGGCCAGCCAGCCACGCGGCCGCCTGGGGCCGGGATTCGGGCGGAAGTTCGTCCCACCCGTCGGCCAGGATCAGCGCCCGCCCCTCGCGCACGGCCTGTCGCAGGACGGGGCTGGTCATAGGGAGCGCCGCCACGGCGCCGACGGCTTCCCGAACCAGAATCCCCAGGGGGTCGGCCCCGGAGTCGTCTGGCAGGGGCCAGGGGATGGCCGGAAAGCAGATGTAGAGGGGGAGACGGGAGTCCTCCCCCGTTCCGGAAGCCTGGGTCAGCGCCAGATGGGCCAGGAGCGTCGTCCGGCCAGACGCGAGCCCACCGGCGACCACCAGTCGCGAGGGGCCCCGGAGGAGGAGGTCCGGCGAGAGGGGGGTCCGCGCTGGAGGCGCTTCTCCCTCCGGGTCGGGCGGAGGGAAGGGGGGCAGCAGGAGGGGCGGGACGAAGAACTGCTCCAGGGGGCCCAGTTGGGCCAGCGCGTGGGTGGACTGGGCCCACCGGGCCACCCGCTCCCGATAGCGGGCCTCCATGCTTGCCGTCGCCCGTCCGAGGACCGCCCGGAGCGCGACCTCCCCTTCCCGCCACCGGCGCTGGAGGGGCTCTCGCACCAGGGACCACAGGCCAACGAGCAGGAGGGTCAGGCCGGCGCCGATCAGAGCGGAGTAGGGATCAAACTGCCACATTGTTCCACCCTCCCTAAGGGTTTTCCACCGGTTGGAGATAGTTCGCCACGGCCCACCCCTGACGGGCCTCGTTGGCCGGGTCCCGGATCAGCCACCATGTGTAGCCTCCGGCCGCGCGCGGCCCGCTGACCACGATGAAGATTTCCCCTTCCAGGCCGATGTCCAGGCGGGGGCTTCCCGTATCCGGCTCCTGGCGGAGGCTGACGCCTGCCCCTCCCGTCCCGCTCACCCGCACATAGCGCCCGATCGCGATGCCCGGCGGGGCGGGCGGCGTGGGCTCCGGGACCGGCGAGGGGGTCGGAGACGGGGGGAAGGTCGGGGCTGGCGTGGCCGTCCAGATGACCGGGGTGGGATACGGAAGGCCGCCGGGCGCGCGGGACCGGACCAGGTAGACGGCCCAGAGCGCGCAGGACGCAAGGGCGAGGGACAACGTCGCCAGCAGTAAAGCCCAGACCCATATCGGAAAGGCCGAGGGCGTCTTCCGGTCCGTCACCGTCGTACCGCCGTCAGGCAGGCAGATGGGCTTCCAGCCACCGCTCCAGGTCCTGCAGAGCCTGGTCGCGGATGATGTCGTTATGGGGTTCGTGGTAGCCGCCCTCGTACTCGTGATAGGCTTTATCCGCGATGGGGACCCGCGCGTAGAACCGGCGACTCCCTTCGGGCGGCACCAGCCGGTCCGCTCCCCCGTGGAGGATCAGGAGGGGCAGGCGCCATTCGTGGGCGTGCTCGTGTGTCCAGGCCATCGCGCGGGCCATCTCCGTCCCCAGGCGGGCGGTGGCCCTGCTATGTACCAGCGGGTCTGTCTGGTAGGCCCGCACAACGTCCGGGTCGCGGGAGATGGTCGTGGCGTCCAGGCCGGTATCCATCGCGAACCCCGGCCAGATTCGGGAGAGCAGCTGGGCGATCTGGAAAAGAGCCGGGGAGACACCGGCCTGGGCCAGAAGGGGAGCGGAGGCGATGACGCCCTGCAGTCCCTCCGGATAGTGAAGGGCGTACTCCAGGACGATCAACCCGCCCATACTGTGGCCCATCAGGAAGAGGGGACGGTCTCCTTCCTGCTGGCGGACCATCTCCAGGAAGAGGCGGACGTCCTCCCGAAATTCGTCCCAGGAGCGGATGAAGCCCCGCGGGCCGGGAGAACGGCCGTGTCCCCGGTGGTCAAAGGACCAGACGGCATAGCCGCGCGGGACCAGATGGTTGACGAGGTTCATATATCGGCCGCTGTGTTCGCCGAACCCGTGGACAAGGGCGAGGACGGCACGGGGACTCCCCTCCGGTCGCCAGCACTGGTAGTAGAGGTCCAGCCCGCCAGTCCCACGAAACGTTCCTTCGGCGTGGAGCATGAGAGGCCTCCTTAACCCGACTTTCGTTGGCACAGGGCATCTGCGAGCAGTTGATGAAGCATGCGCAGGGCGCCCGTTCAAAGCCCAATGGCGCGGGGGATAACGTTATTTTACATCACGAATGGCAGAAAGGCAACCGATCGCGTTTGCGCGGGCCATAACAAAGTCGCTCCGGCTCAAAAATAATTTTCACCCGCTTTTTTCCCATTTCGCACCCCCATACCTGCACCTTTCTCCCCTTCAAACATCTACATATAGGGGGAACAGAACATTTGTACAACCTCCGGGGCGGAAGGCGGCCGCGAACCTTAATACTTTCGTGGTTTTAAGGTTGAGCGGGGGTAGACGGTTGCCTTTTTCTCCCCCTTCTGGTACAATCTTCGGCGCGTACGCTCTGGGCCTATTCGCCATCGTCGGGACGAAGCCCTCTCGTCGTCCAGTTCGGGAACGCTACCCCGGCCCACAACGCACCGTACTTTCCTCGCGATCCGGAGTCCACGGTTCAGGGTCCACAGGCCGAGTCCAGAATTCTGCCGGACACAGTTGGAGACCGGGCGTGTCCCATCCTGCGGCATCCTGTTCCGTTGCGACGGCTTTTGTCGCCGCCGTTCCTCTTCAACCTATGGATGCATACCGTATCTGGCAAACGGCGTTAGGTGAACTCCAGTTGGAATTGACCCGGGCCACCTTTGAAACGTGGCTTCGGGGCTCCCGGCTGGTCGCCTACGAAGATGGCACTTTCGTCATCGGAGTCGCCAACACCTACGCACGGGACTGGCTGGAGAGCCGGCTCCGCCCCGTTGTCGCGCGGGTGCTGACCCGGCTGACCGGACGGACGGCGTCCGTTCGGTTCGTCGTCTGGGACGAGCCGGCCCAGGAGGAATGCCTGGACGACCTGCCCCTCCTGGTCCGACTGTCGGGGTCATCGGCGCGGACGGCGGAAAATGCCTTCTCCCCGGTGCTGAACCCCCAGTACACCTTTGAGTCCTTCGTCGTCGGGCCAGGGAACCGGCTGGCCCACGCGGCCTGCCTGGCCGTCGCGGAGAACCCGGCCCGCACCTACAACCCTCTCTTCCTCTACGGCGGGGTCGGCCTGGGCAAGACCCACCTCCTCCATGCCATCGGCCATGCCTGCGCGGCCCGCGGCCTTCAGATCCGCTACGTCTCCGCAGAAACCTTCACCAACGACCTGATTGAGGCCATCCGCCACCAGACGACCGATGCCTTCCGGGAGACCTACCGGACGGTGGACGTGCTTCTGGTGGACGATGTCCAGTTCATCGCGGGGAAGGAGTTTACCCAGGAGGAGTTTTTCCACACCTTCAACGCGCTCCATAGCAACGGCGCGCAGATTGTCCTCTCCTCCGACCGGCCACCCCGGGCGATGGCCACGCTGGAGGAGCGGCTTCGTTCCCGCTTTGAATGGGGCCTGATCGTGGATATCCAGCCGCCGGACCTGGAGACCCGCGTCGCCATCCTGCAGCAGAAGGCGGCCGAGCGGGGGATCACGCTTCCCGCGGAGACCGGGTTCTTCATCGCCCGGCAGTTCCAGAACAACGTGCGGGAACTGGAGGGGGCCCTGAATCGGGTGGTGGCCGTCGCTATGCTGACGGGGCAACCGATGACCCCCGAACTGGCCCGGAAAGCGCTGGAGGATATGCTGGCCCAGGCCCGACCCCCGGTCGGGCCGGAGGAGGTTCTTCGGGCCGTGGCGGAGTTCTACGGGCTCACGGTGGAGGACCTGACGGGCCGAAGCCGGCGGCAGGAAGTGGCCTACCCCCGTCAGGTCGCCTGTTATCTCCTTCGCCAGGAGGCCGGCCTTTCCCTTCCCCAGATCGGGGAGTGCCTGGGAGGGCGGGACCATTCCACTGTTTTGCACGCCTGTGAGCGCATCGCGGGCCTTCTGGAAAAAGACGGCGGGGTATATCGGGAGATCCAGTCCCTGCGGGAGCGCCTCCACCATTCGCGCGCGGAACGGAGCGCTCCCCTCCGAGAAGCGCGTGCCCGGAAGGCGACTGCCCGTCGCTGAAGACGTTCCGAGGAGGTGAACCGATGCAGATTGCGGTCTTTGGAGCCGGCGCCGTGGGAGGGTACTTCGGCGCCCGACTGGCGCGGGCCGGGGAAGAGGTAGCCTTTATCGCCCGCGGGGCCCATCTGGAGGCCATTCGCCGGAATGGCCTCTCCGTGGAAAGCCCGCTGGGCGACTTCCGCATCTATCCCGCCCGGGCCACCGACCGGCCCGAGGAGGTGGGGCCGGTGGATGTGGTCCTGGTTGGGGTGAAGGCGTGGCAGGTGCCGGAGGTGGCCCCGAAGATGGCCCCGCTCATCGGGCCAGAGACCTTCATCGTCCCGCTGGAAAACGGGGTGGAGGCCCCGGACCAACTGGCGGCGGTCTGGGGACAGGAGCGGGTCCTGGGAGGCCTGTGCCGCATCATCAGCACCGTCCCGGAGCCAGGCCGCGTTCGCCACGGCGGGATGGAGCCCTATGTGGCCTTCGGGGAACTGGACAACCGCCCCAGTGAGCGGGCCCGGCGGCTGCAGACGGCCTTTGAGCGGGCCGGCGTTCGGGCCGAAATCCCCCCCGACATCCACGTCGCCCTCTGGGAGAAGTTTCTGTTTATCACCCCCCTTGCCGGGCTGGGCGCGGTGACCCGGGCTCCCGCTGGCATCCTGCGAACTGTCCCTCATCTCCGCCGGATGCTGGAGGAGGCCATCGCTGAGGCCTTCGCCGTTGGGCGGGCGCGCGGTGTCCGGCTGCCCGACGACGTCCCGGTGCGCATGATGGCCCTGATAGACGGAATTCCCCCCGAAGGGACGACCTCTATGCAACGGGACATCGCTGCGGGCAGGCCATCGGAATTAGACTACCTGGTCGGCGCGGTGGTGCGGCTGGGGGAGGCGGCCGGGGTGGAAACGCCACTCCACCGCTTCATCTACTACGCGCTCTGGCCGCAGGAGCGGCGGGCGAGGGGGGAACTGCAGTTCTGAGGCGATCGGCGAACCGCTCCCCGACCTCCGGTGTTATTTCCAGCGAGAGGTT
>DAOUBO010000052.1:0-1607 GCA_034432695.1 Anaerolineae bacterium
GCCAGTAGGCACCCGGGTCTCCTTCCGGAGTCAGGGCGCTGGCCCGTATGCAAACGGCGTCGCCAAAGCAGAGGCGAACGGGCTGCGCGTCCGCCAGTGCCATCTCCGACACCGTCTCCGGCCGGGGGTAGAGGGGGATCACAAAGCGTTGAGGGATAATAATGGCATACAGGGCCAGCCCCAATGATACCAGCGCAGTCACCAGAGGTTGCAGGCGAAAGGCGGTCAGGGCGTGCGCTCCGACGGCCAGAGTTGTGACCAGGACCGTGGCAACGGGAAAGAGGTATCGGGCATGGCCGGCACCGCCGACTTCGACCGCATTCCGGACGAGGGCGGCGAAAAGGACCAGAAACCCGCTCAGAACAATGGCCCACCTGGCCCACCTTCCTTCGGCGAAGAAGCGGCGGGGCCAGATTCCCATACTGAGCAGCGCCACACCCGTCAGGACCGCGGCCGCTTTCCAGAAACTCCACCAGATGACCGGGGGAAGGGTGATGTGCATAAAGCCAAAAGCGCCCCAGAAAGTCTGGGCTGCTTGATAGAGAAATTCGTGGACAAAGATGTCCCAGGTGAAAGGGCCGGGCCGGAAGTTGAACCAGAAGATGGATTTATACATTTCCCAGCCCAGCGGGTCACCGTAAAGCATCCAGTTACGGATGTACCACCGGCCGGAGATGGCCAGAGCCACGCCATACGTTACGCCGATCCCGGGAAGAAAGGTTCGCAGAGCCCTCCGGCGGATGATGAGGATCAGAAACCCCAAACCGTAGACCAGGGCCAGGCTGAGGCCGGAGAGTTTGGTCAGCATCGCAGCGCCCAACAGCAGGCCGCCGACGATGCCCTCTCTGACCGGGAGGGGGCGATCCAGCAGGCGGACCAGCCACCAGAGGCCGGAGGCGAAGAGGGCAGCCACTAACGCGTCGTGGTGCACAGCGCTGGCCATAAACAGAAACGAGGGATTGAAGGCCAGCCAGGCCATCCCGGTAACAGCGACCCAGGGAAGATCGGGGAGCAAAAGGCGGCCGGTACGGTAGACCGCCCACAGGGCTATGGCTCCCAGCAAGAGCGTCAGCCCTCGCACCACATGTATGGCCAACACGGCGCCGCGCCAGGGCCAGGCCTCCTTCGGGGTGTGGATGTAGACGTTCCACCCGTTGCGGGGATGATCTACTCCCCATATGAAGTGGGGATTGGGGATGAGCACCTCCGGAGCATCCCGGGTATCTATCCCGGAAATCATGAGGGCACCCAGGGCGTAGTACAGGGGCGGATGGTGCCCCATACTCACCAGAAGGGGCCGACCGTTATCCCGAAAGGGTTGAACGGGCAGAGAGCGGTGCTCTTTCAGGTAGAGCACATACTGGAAATGAGCGCCTTCGTCCACCCCCTCGCCCAGGGAGTTCCAGACGCTATACCACAAGCCGATGGCAAGAAAGCCCAGCAGAACCGCCAGAGCGGCAATGTCGGCGGCCCGGTGGGATGTTCTATCCGGCGATTTGGACAATTTCTGCTATCTCCGGCCGTAGATCTGGGCAAAATACCGCTTGGACCGGTTGTAGGTGCGCTCCGCCTCCGGCGGGAAGACACACCCCGGCAGTTCGTCGTGG
>DAOUBO010000053.1:0-8741 GCA_034432695.1 Anaerolineae bacterium
AGGGGGTCGTCCACCTCCGCCAGGAAGCCGCGCGCCCGGGAATGTTCATCTTCCACGACTTCTTTGATGGAGCGAACACGGGAGGCCGCGAAGCCGTACTCCTCGGCCAAACGCTCAATCTCCTCCGCGGTTTTCGTCCGCGCCCACCCGGCAATGATGTTGAGAATCTCAACAGCGTTCTCTTCCTGAAGCCGCGTCAGGTGGTCTTTAAACCGGGGATCTTCGGCCAGTTCCGGCCTGCCCATTGCCTGGCAGAGGCCCCGGAATTCCTCCTCGTCCGGCGCCGCGATGGCCACGAACGTATCGTCCGCGCAGCGGAAGGTATCGGCCGGGCAGATGGAGGGGTCCCGGTTCCCCGTCGGTTCGGCCTCTCTGCCCGTAATCTGCTGGTAGGGCCAGACCCAGGACATCGCCCGCATAATGGCTTCGGACTGAGATAACTCTATGTACTGCCCCCTCCCCGTCCGGTCCCGATAGTGGAGGGCCGCCAGGACAGCGACCTCGCCCAGCAGCGCGCCGTAACTGTCACAGATGTACAGGCGGTTCTTCAGCGGAGGGCGTCCGGGGAAGCGGGAAAGCCAGGCGTATCCGGACATGCCCTGTGCGGCGCCGTCGTTGCTGGGCCGGTTCTCCTCGGCATACTGCCCCCACTGGCCGAAGCCGGTTTTGGCGATGTAGATGATGCGCGGGTTTACCTCCAGAATCTGTCGGTAGCCAACGTTCCACCGCTCCATCACCCCCGGCCGCAGGTTTTCTTCAATAATATCCGCTCTGGCGGCAAGTTCCAGAAAGACCTTCTGGCCCTCGGGCTTATGCAGGTCCAGTCCGATCCAGTACTTATTGGGATTCGGGCGCATCAGTGAGGGGCTCTGGTCCTTGAAGAAATAACTGAAGGGGGCCATACTGCGCAGAGTGTCCCCCATCGGCGGGACCTCGCACTTGATAACCTCCGCGCCCAGCCGGGACAGGATGCCGGGCCCGGAAGGCCCCAGCAGGAGCGTGCACACTTCCAGAACCCGAATGCCCTTCAGCGGAAGCGGTCTGGAAAACTTGTTCTCTTTGTAGTGCCCCCACACGCTTTCTGCCATTCCCACCTCCACCCGGTTCAGGTCATAAAAAGAGGGACTTTGCGACGAAGGTGCAGCCGCCCGCTCTGAGCATCACACATCTTCGCGGGCGACCTGGCGCGCAGAATCGCCGCAAAATCCCCCCAGACGGTCGTCCGGTACGCGCCATCGCAAAGGGGTTACATCCCCAGATAGGCTTTCCGGATATGGTCGCTTTCCAGCAACTCGGCGCACGCCCCTTCCGTGCAGATGCGGCCATTTTCCAGCACATACGCCCGATCGGCGATCTCCAGGGCGCGCCGGACGTTCTGTTCCACCAGCAGAACGGTGATCCCCTGCTCGCGGATTCTCTGGATAATCTCAAAAATCTCCCGAACAACAACGGGAGCGAGGCCGTAGGAGGGCTCGTCCAGCAGGCACAGGCGAGGTTGAGACATCAGCGCCCGGCCGATGGCCAGCATCTGACGCTCGCCGCCGCTCAGCGTCCGGGCCAGTTGCCGCTCCCGCTCCTTAAGCCGGGGGAACAACTGATAGACGTACTCCAGCATCTCCTGTCGCCGGGCCCAGGCGCGGGGAGGATATGCGCCCATTTCCAGGTTCTCCCGCACGCTCATATCGGGAAAAACCCGCCCACCCTCGGGGACAACCGCGATGCCCATCTCGGCAATGGTATAGGAGGGGAGACAATCTATACGCTGGCCCAGAAAGGTTACACACCCCGAAGCGGGGCGGACCAGGCCGAGGATGGAGTTCAACAGGGTCGTCTTACCGGCCCCGTTGGACCCTACAATGGCGACAATTTCCCCCTCCCGGACCTGGAGGGACACGTCCCATAATACCTGGAGTTTTCCGTAGAACGTGTTCAGGTCGCGAATTTCCAGCATGGGCTATTCCCCCAGGTACACCTCAATGACCTTTGGGTTGCGGGCAATCTCCTGCGGCGTCCCCTCGGCGATTTTCTCGCCGTGATGGAGCACGATGATGCGATCGCAGATGCCCATAATCGCTCTCATCACATGCTCCACGATAAAGACAGTGATCCCCAGGTCCCGAATCCGGCTCACCAGTTCCATCGCCTGGGCCACCTCGGCGGGGTTGAGGCCAGCCATTAACTCATCCAGCAGCACCAGTTTAGGGCCTGTAGCCAGGGCCCGGGCAACTTCCAGTCGCTTCTGATACGCCAGGGTCAGAGCCCTGGCCGGCATGCCCTCTGCAGCCGATAACCCCACGAAATCCAGCCATCTCCTGGCCTCCTCCACCGCCCGGTCTGGCGCAGGGCCGTCGGACCGGCCGAACAGGGCCCCCAGCAGAACGTTTTCCAGCACCGACATATTCGGGAAAATCCGGACTAACTGGAACGTTCGGGCGATGCCCTTGCGGCAGATGACGTGGGGAGCCCGCCCCGTGATGTTTTCCCCTCTGAACCAGATTTCCCCCGACTGCGGGGACAAAGCCCCCGAGATGAGGTTGAACAGAGTGGTTTTGCCTGCGCCGTTGGGGCCGATCAGGCCAACGATCTCGCCCCGCTCCACGTGAAAGTCCACCCGATAGACGGCAGCAAGTCCGCCGAAGTAACGGGTAACCCCTCGCCCCTCAAGCAGCGGCATTCTCGCCTCCCAACACCTTGCTCCGGATCCGCTTCACCAGCCCGATCAGCCCGTCGGGCAGGTACAGAACAGTCAGGATCAGAACCACCCCGAAGGTGAGCATGTAGTAGTAGGGGAATCTGGTCAGCAGAAGTTCCTCCAGGTAGGCAAAAATCATCGCGCCCAGGATGGGGCCATAGGGGTGGGAGATACCCCCGAAGAGAGCCATCAGAACCGCCATAAAGGAATAGAGGGGATTGAAGGCGATATACGGGTCCACATACGTCCAGCGGGTAGCGATCACCGCGCCTGCGGCACCCATAAAGATGGCACTGATCGCGAACGTAACCGTCTTCAGCACGTTGACATTCACACCGACATGGGCGGCCGCTTCCTCGCACTCCCCGATGCTCCGCAGGGCTAACCCATACCGGGAGCGTCGAAGCAGATATGTCGTCAGCAGCAACAGGACAAAGATAGCAAACATCGCGAGATAAATCGTCGTGTGGTCCACGACGACGACGAAGCGCCCCCGCGTGCCGGTGAACCGGATCTCATACCATAGCCAGAAGTGCTTGATCAGTTCCACCAGCCCGAAGGTGAACATCGCAAAGTAAATGCCCCGAAGCCGAAGCGTCAGGGCTCCCACAAGAAGGGCGATGCAAAAACTGGCCGCCCCTCCGATGAGGATGACCAGGGCGAGGGGAAACTGTCTGCCCAGGATGGCGGCAGCGTAGATGCCAACCCCGAAGAACGCCGCTGGAGCCAGGGAAATGTAACCTGTTGGGGCCGAAAAGAGGGCCCAACTGAGCGCCAGGATGACGAACATCAGGATGTCGGCGACAAGGATGACGCCGTAACGCGAAGCATAGAGGGGAAAGGTTCCCACCATAGCCAGGATGAGCAGGGTCAACCCCGGCGTCCGCGCTTTCCGAAGGAAGTCCCTGAACGGCTTCATAGCTTATCTCCCCAGGAGGCCCGTCGGCCGGATGAGCAGCAGGAGGATGAAAATCACGTAGTAAGCGACCAGCGCCAGACCCGGCTCCAGAAAGGTGACAATGCTCCCCACAATGCCCAGGATAAAGCCCCCCAGGAAACTGCCGGGGATGCTACCCAACCCTCCCAGCACAACCACAATGATGGCGATAACGGTGTATTCCAGACCCATCGCGGCATGCACGGGGTAGCACATGCTGATCAGCACGCCGGCGACAGCGGCCATAGCAGCGCCCAGGCCGAAGCAGAGCGCCAGCACCGTGTGAATGTGCACTCCCATCAACCCGGCCATCGCCGGGTCCTGGGCCGCTGCCCGGATGGCCTTACCGGTGCGCGTGAGGTTCAGAAACAGGTAGAAGGCCAGCCCGATGACCAGGGCAATCCCAAAAGTCAGCAAGCGGTTGGCCCCGAAGAGCGTTCCCAGAAAGTGAACCGGGATGGAGAGGTACGAATACCCCCGGATCTCGGCCCCCCACGCGATCAGGGCAAGGTTCTGAAGGATGAACATCAGGCCAAAAGCGGCCAGCATAGAGTTGCTTTCAAAAATTGCGAAGGAGCCGGACGCTGTGAGCAAGCGCTTGAAAAGGGCCCTGTGGATGAGATAGCCCAGGGCCAGGGCCGGTGGACCGCATATGGCAAGGGAAAGCAGAGGGTTGACACCCAGGACGGTATAGAGGGTCCAGGTGGCCATCGCCCCCAGCATGATAAATTCCCCGTGGGAGATGTTCAGAATGCGAGCGACGCCATACTGAAGGCTGAGTCCCACGGAGATCAGGGCGTATAGCCCACCCATCAGCAGACCGGTGATCACAATTTCTACCAGAGTTTTTGCCATCAACGTCTCCGGTGAATGAAAGTTGCGAAAAATCGGCCTCTTGGGGTGCTTTGCGCCGGGCGTCAACCTGTCGCGCGAGATTTATCCTGCTTTCCGCACCTTCTCAATCGGACTGATGGATTTTTGCGGAGAGGGATGGGGAAAGGTGGAGGTTTTGCGACAGGCGGCAAAGCCGGCCGCAACCCCCTCTTTTCCCCATCGCGCCGATTGAATATGGGCCTCCCTGGGCCTTTGCGCGCCGGGGGCCGACCTTTACAGGTAGGGGCGACCTGCCGGTCACCTTTATTGAGGGCGATCTGCCGGTCGCCTTTATTGAGAGCGACCCGCCGGTCGCCCCTACAGTTGGCGCCTGGGGCGGCCTGCCGCCTCCGCACCGCTCCAGGTTAGCGCTTATGGGCCGGAGGGGTGAGATGGACAGTTTCGTTGCGGCGGTTTTGCCGCAACGAATTCACCTCCGCAGTTCAGAACTACCCCGAGGCGGAATCGGCGGCACATCCCCGGGAGCAGGCTGCCCGGGAAGGGGCCGCAGTTGCCAGCCCGCCGCTTTCCCTCCTCCAGGCAGCCTGCCCCCTATAAGCACCTATCCCAGGGCCCCTTTATCCTTTCGGCCACGGGGGCTTGGGATACACCATCTCCGCCGTGGCCCACTTCTTGGGACCGATGACCTCATACTCCCCGTTGATCCACTGGCCGATTTCCCCGGTATGGCACTCCTTGGAGAGCAGACCACGCTCAAACCAGGTATCGCCCAGGACTGTCTGGAAGTGCTCGGAGGCGATGATATCCCGAATCTTCGCCTGGTCCAGGGTACCGGCTTTCTCTATGGCCTGCTTCCAGATCTCCAGGCCGGTCCAGTAGAGCGGATGCCCCCAGTAATCCTGGATCTCTTTCGGCTTGCCCGCGTAGAGTTTCTCGGCCAGGGCCCGGGCCGCGTCGGACTGCTTGGGGTTGAAGGAGGTGAAGCCGATGACCCCCTCCGCCGCGGGGCCGAAGGTCGTCTGGTAGAAGCCGAAGTTGACGCCGGGACCGCCCACCCACGCCCTGGGGTTGAAGTCCAACTCAATGGAGAGCGCAGTGGCGGGCATCACCTGGTCGGGGTAGCCGAAGCAGCAGAAGACGTCGGGGTCCGCCGCCTTGGCCTCCCGGATGATGGGGGAGAGATCCTTTCATATCCGGCGGGATGCTCTTGGTGCCGATAACCTCAATGCCCACTTTGGGGAACTCAATCCCCGCCACGCCGGAGTACTCAATCCCATGGAGGTCAGCGATATAGGAGATGTAGGCCGTCTTGGCGCCCTTCTCGGCCAGGAGTTGGGCCAGCACCGGCAACTGGTACCAGTCGGAGAAACTGAGGGTGACGAATACGTAGGGCATGCTGGGGAGCATATCCTTGAGGGTGGTGGCGCCTCCCTCGGCGGTGATCAGGACATACCCGTACTTGTTGGCGATGGGAGCCTGGGCATAAATGAAGGAAGTACCGCACCCGGGCCAGAGGAAGTCCACCTTATCCTCAACGATCAGTTTCTCCGTCAGCCGCGTCGCCGTGCCCACATCGCTCTTGTCGTCGTAGATGATCAACTCAATGGGCAGTTTCTTCCCGTACTCCTCCACGTAGACCCCGCCGGCATCGTTGACCTCTTTGACAAAGGTCTCGTAGACCGGCTTGAAGGCCGCCTCATGGACCTGTGCCAGCGGGCCGGAGAGGGGCCGGGACATCCCGACGACGATCTTGTCTTTGGTGGGTTTGGGGGTCGCTTTCGGGCCGCATGCGCCCAGCGCCAGCCCGGCCCCGGCCACGGCCAGGCCCTTCAGGAACTCCCGACGGGTCCATCCTCTGGTAGCCATCTCACACCTCCTTGCTCTGGATTGGAGACTGTACATTAGACCGCTGCTCCGCCGTCACGGGATGGACCGCTCCGGCGGGGCCACAATGACGCGCTAAAAGTCAAAAACCTTGTCCAGTTCCTCGTCGGGGATGGAGAAGACCGTGTTGTGAGGCGGCAATGGCTCCTCGTAGAAGAAGCGGGGCAGCCGGTCGTCCTCCTTCGTGAAGCCGGCCTTGCGGTTGAACTCCCGCTCCGCCTGCAGCACCCGTCGGCCCAGGCCAAAGGGGAACTCCTCCGGCTCCAGTGGCCGACCCAGTTTGGCGCTGATGGCCCTGCCGACGGCATCAAACGCCTCCGGGCTCAGGAGAGAGACGCTGGCCATAAAGCACATCCCCAGCGTGTCGTAGGCGGCCATCGCGATCTGGAGGAAACGGGAGGTCTCCACCTGCCCCTCCGGGCTCAGCGGATTCAGCGCGCCGGTCAGATACGCCCCGACCACGTTCCCCGCCGTGTGGTCCGCCCCCATCGGCGAGGTCGCGTAGGTTACGCCATGCCCCAGCATCGCCCGGGGGTCGTAGGCCGCGATGGTCTGCCCTTTGACCGCGGGGACCCGCGGGTGGTTGAAGTACCGGCCAACGGCCACGCCGCCGCCGCCCAGAATCCGGCCGAATTCCGTCCCCTGGCCGATCTCTTCCACCATCTCCAGGACGGCTGCGGCATCTCCGAACGGCCGGTATCCGGCATCCATCGCCACCGCGATGGCGGCCCCGGTGCTCATGGTGTCTACCCCGATGTTATCGCACAGGTTGTCCAGCCGGGCGATGACGTCCAGGTCGGTGATGCCGGTCATCCCACCCATCGCCCAGATGGTCTCGTACTCCAGGGAACTGGTAACATAGTTGCCGTTTTCGTCCACGTAAACGTTGGAGCAGTGGATGATGCACTGGGTGCAACCCAGGTGGGTGGGATTGCCGCCCCGTTGCTGGATGATCTCCGCCATCCGCTCTCCGCAGATGTTCTCCCAGCCGTCCAGTACGCCCTTCCGCGCGTTGTAACTGGGGAAGGCCCCCATCGTGTTAACCGGCGCGACCAGGGCCGCGGTGCCCAGTTTGGGCATCACCTCCGCGTTCATCGGGTCCGCCTTAACCATCTGGACAATCGCCTGGACAGCCTCCTTGAAAGCATCCGGGTCGGCAATGGGGTCGGCGCTTTTGCCGCGCTGGTCCACCACAATGGCCTTCAGGCCCTTGGCTCCCATTACTGCGCCCATACCCCCCCGGCCAGCAGCCCGGCAGGGGTGACCATCCACATCGGAGGACTGGACGGAGGCAATGGCCATGCGGTACTCGCCCGCTGGCCCGATGCAGAGCACCGAGTTATCCTTCCCGTAGGTCGCCAGGAGCCGCTCCACCAGCGGGTAGGTGCGCATGCCCCGGTATTCCTGGGCCGGGACGAGCGATGCGTTCCCCTCGCGGTCAATCCGGAGGATGTAGAGTTCCCCCTCCGGCGCCTGGCCCTCCACGATGATGGCGGTGATGCCCAGGCGGCCCAGGGAGGCGCCCATCGTTCCGCCAACATTGCTCTCCTTGATGCCGCCGGTCAGCGGGCTCTTGGCCCCGATGGAGGTGCGGCTGGTGTTGGGGAGCGTCGTCCCGCTCAGCAGCCCGGGGGCGACGATCAGTTTGTTCTCCGGCCCCAGCGGGTCGCAGCGGGCCGGCACCTCGGTGTTGACGATGGTGGAGGTAAGGCCCCGACCGCCCAGTTCCCGGTACGCCGGAGGCACATCCTCCACGCGGATGCTCTTCGTCGTCATGTTGACCCGGATCAGTTTCATCGGGGACCTCCTGTCTACATTCGGAGGACCGGCTTGACCACGCGGCCAGCCTCCATATCCCGGACCGCCTGGTTAATCTCCTCAAAGGGATAGAAGGTGATCAGCCGGTCAAAGGGGAAACGGCCCTGCCGGTAGAGTTCCACCAGTTTGGGGATGAAGACATCGGGGATCCCGTCGCCGCCCAGGATGCCCCGGACCGTCCGACCATTCATGAGCAGGTCCATATCCAGGGCAACCTCGGTGCCGGGCGGCACAACGCCGATCAGCCCGCAGACGCCCAGGCGGGGCAGGGCGTCCACGGCCTGCCGCAGGACTCTGGGGTTCCCCACGCACTCCAGGGTGAACCGGGGGCCGCCGCCCGTGATCGCCCGGAGGGCCTCCACGGGGTCTTCCTTTGCGGCGTTCACGGTATGCGTGGCGCCCAGCGCCCGCGCCAGTTCCAGCCGGTCAGGGTTGATATCCACTGCGATGATGGTGGTGCAGCCGCAGACCACCGCTGCCAGGATGGCGCTCATCCCCACCGTCCCGGCACCGAAAACCGCGAGGGAATCGCCAGGGCGGGCCTGGAGGGAGTGGATCACCGCCCCCGCGCCCGTC
>DAOUBO010000054.1:0-3657 GCA_034432695.1 Anaerolineae bacterium
GGCGGCCGCCGCAGCCGCCGCCACCGCCGACGCCTCCACCACCGTCTCCGGGATGTCCTTCGGCTCCCGGAACGCGCCCGCCACCAGCACCCCTGGCCGTCCCGCCGCCTCCGGCGCAAACGGGTCCGTCACCGCGAAGCCGTAGTCGTTCAGCGCCACCCCCAGCGCCTGCCCCAGCGCCCGCGCCCCCAGCGGCGACCCGAAGCCCACCACCAGCACCACCAGGTCAAACTCCTCCTCCCCCACCGTCCCGTCCTCGGCGACGGTCTTCAGGAGCAGATTCCGGGTCTTCGGGCGCTCCTGGACGGCGGAGACCATGCAGCGGCGATACCGCACGCCGGGCAGCGCCTTCGTCTCCTCAAAATAGGTCTCGTAGTCCTTCCCGTAGGTCCGGATGTCCATAAAGAAGACGGTAATCTCGGTATCCGGCTCCAGCGCCTTGACCACCCGCACGTGCTTGGCCGTGTGCATGCAGCAGACCGACGAGCAGTACCCCCGGCCAATGGACATATCCCGCGAGCCGACGCACTGGATGAAGGCGATGCGGCGCGGCCGCTGCCCATCGGACGGGCGGATGATGTGGGCGCCCGTGGAGCCGGCGAAACTGACCATCCGCTCAAACTGGATGCTGGTGAGGACGTTCGGGGAGTACCCCCAGCCGAACTCCCCTTTCAGGCGGGCATCAAAGGGCTCAAAGCCCGGGCTGAGGACCACCGCCCCCACCTGCACCTGGCTCTCCGTGGGTTGCATGTCCAGGTCAATGGCCTCCGTCGGGCAGACCTCCACGCACTTCCCGCAGCGGGTACAGACCGACATGTCAATGACGTACGCGGGTGGGATCGCCCGAAGCGGCGGACGGTAAATCGCCTTTTCCTTCGCCAGGTCCCCCTCATACTGGCTGGGCCGTTCGGCCGGACAGACCTGCGCGCACTTCCCGCAGAGGATACAACGCTCCGGGATGACATAGCGCGGCTTATGGTGCAGCCGAACAGTGAACGCGCCCGGCTCCCCCTCCAGTCCCACCACGTCGGTGTACGGGACAATGGTGATATTGGGATGCAGGTCGCACTCAATGGTGGGACAGTACGCCGGGCGTCCCGGCACCATGTAGCAGATCCCGCAGGAATCGGTCGGGAACGTTCGGTCCAGCAGGTGGAGCGACCCGCCGATGCCGGGCGCGCTGTCCACCAGGACGACCGGATAGCCGGCCTCCGCCAGCAGCAGCGCCGACTGCATCCCCCCGATCCCCGCGCCGACGACCAGAATGGAAGAAGTTGAAGTCCTGACGTTGTCGGTCATCCGTTCCCCCGCCAACAGAGAGGTTGATTTCATCGGTAGGCTTCCCGCCGGTGACGAATACGGGTTATGCAGACCACCCGCTCCTCGTCGTCAATTTCATAAACGATCCGGTAATCCCCCACACGGATACGATACAGGCGCTCATGCCCTGCCAGTTTGCGCACTCCATACGGCCGCGGGTCTTCCGCAAGACCATCTATGGCTACGCTGATGCGCTGTTGCAGGACAGAGGGCAGGGAGCGAAATTCCTTCGCTGCCGACGCAACCAGCACCACCTTATATGCCGTCATCGGAGGGTGTCCGGATGGCTGTTTCTGCCTTTAACGTTTCCCACTCCACGAGAGGCTCATCCTTTCGCGCCGCGGACACCAGCACATCATAGAAGTCCTCCCAGAGTTCTCCCCACTCCTCCAGGCTGATCACGACCGCAGTGCGCTTGCCCGTACTGTCCACCAGATACTGTACACCCTTTAACGGCACCCCTCTGGCCATCGTCTTCACCTCCATCAGGCCCGGGCACTTACGTTGACGCACAGGCCACCACGCCTGGGAACACGCCAGGCACTTTCCGACATACCTGGCATGTTGAGAAGCCCCCTATCTACTATAACCGCTTTTCCAGGCCCACCCAGTGTCAGGGAACACCCGCCGAATAAGACAGATGTCATATTCTTATCACGGACGTCTTTTATATTCCCGTCTCAGGTCTGCTCGTAGGCTTCCAGGAACTCTCCGCGCGAGATTCCTGGCTGGGCACAGATCGTCCGCAGGATAGAGGCCTTGATATAGCGGTAATTGGGCATCGTCAAGGGTGTGCGAGTCCCGTCAGGATTCTCTCGCACCATAGCAATATGCGCGCCAACCCTTACCACCCGAAAACCCAGGCGCCCCAGTGCGCGATCACTCTATCCCGTGGGGCATCTACAGGGAACTTCATCACCCAACTGGAACTCCTGCCTCCGCGACAAAAGCCTCTACAACGGATACTTCATCCAGTACAGCATCCAGGCCAAACGTCTCTATATGAAACTGAATGGCCGACTTTACATCGGACAGGGCCTCTTCATACGTATCGCCCTGACCAACAACCACTCCCTTGAGCCCCAGCGGGTAGGCCACATATCCATCCGGATGCTTCTCAACGATAATTTTAAATTGCCGTATCACCTTCTCCCCCCGATTGTAAAATCTGTGCACCCTATCCTATCCGACCTTCTTTAACACCGGCCTTGGGTCCACCATATGCTTCCCCCACCATTTCTCCACGCCCGGCAGGCCGAAGGCCAGCCCCATCAGTTCGGTGAAGTAGAGGGCCGGGATTTTCCTTTCCAGGTTCTGGCGGGTGTCCAGGTTGATCTGGCACATCCCGCAGGCGCAGGCGATGACGTCGGCTCCGGCCTCCTGGGCCTCCTGCGCCAGCCGGGAGGAGAGCCTCACCACGACCTCGCTGCGGCTGAGGGAGAGGCTGGCCCCGCAGCAATCCACCTTGTACGACCACTCCACCGGCTCCGCGCCCAGCGCGGCCATCAGCCGGTCCATCCGGGTCGGGTGTTCCGGGTCGTCCCAGCCGGTGAACTCCGGCGGGCGGACCAGGACGCAGCCGTAGTACGACGCCACCCGCAGCCCCGTCAGCGGGCGGGTCACCCGCCGCCGGACGGCCTCCAGGACCTCCGGCTCCGTCAGCACCTCCAGCAGATGACGGACGCGCGGCCGGCCCGTGTAGGTGAAGCCCAGCAGCGCCTCCATCTCCCGCCGCCACTCGGGATCCTCTCGCAGGACCCGGTCCGCCTGCAGGACGTGCTGGTAGCAGGCCGGGCACGGCGCGACGATGTCCAGCCCCTCCTTCTGGGCCAGGGCAACGTTGCGCGCCGGCAGCCGCAGCGCCAGTTCGTGGTCCAGGCTATGGGCCGACGACGCCCCGCAGCAGTTCCAGTCCTCCAGTTCCACCATCTCCACCCCCAGCGCCTCACAGACGGCGTCGGTGGAGAGGCCAAATTCCACCGCAGTGGTGCCAATGGTGCATCCGGGATAGTAGGTGTACTTCACGGCGTTTCCTCCTCGTCCGGGAATTCTCCCGCGAGTGTCAGAACTCTCTGCCGGATATTCTCGGAAATCCACATTCCGCTCTCCCGAAGGCGCTCTACTGCCAGAGCAACCCGATCTACCAGTCCAGACGATTTGGCTTCCAGAAGAACGCGGAGTGTTCCCCAAACTGTCAGTCCAGCCGCGGTTGCGATCCTGTGCGCTCTTGCATCATCCAGCAAAACGATCCTCCTGGATTCTCCAAACCCAGAGCAATGACGGAAACCTCACCCGGCCCCAGGTCGGCTGCCAGCCACTCAGAAACAGCAAACCTCG
>DAOUBO010000055.1:0-17282 GCA_034432695.1 Anaerolineae bacterium
TCTTTGACCAGGTCGCTCGTGTTTTCAGCATCGTCGGCTGGTCTTTCCCAACGTTCGTCTTCGGCTTGCTGGTTCTAATGATTTTTTATGCTAAACTCCGGTGGTTCCCACCGGGTCGGTTGTCGGACTGGGCAGATGCTGTCGTCAATTCGGGGCAGTTCCGCCTGTACACCCATATGTACACCATAGACGCTCTGCTGAATCTGCGTCTGGACATTTTCTGGGACGCGTTGAAACACCTGATCCTGCCTGTCCTGACGCTTTCCTATCTGAACTGGGCGCTTTTGCTCCGGGTCACCCGCTCCTCTATGCTGGAGGTCCTGGGGCAAGATTATATTCGGACCGCGCGGGCCAAGGGCTTGCCGGAGCGATTGGTGATCAACCGCCACGCCCGTCCCAATGCCCTGATCCCCGTGGTGACTCTGGCCGGATTGATGGTGGCTGGTCTGCTGGGAGGTGTCGTTATCACTGAGACGGTCTTCAATTACCCCGGTATCGGCTCTGCGGCCGCTCAGGCCGCTATCCAGCTGGATGTCGTTACGGTGTTGGGGTTTGCTCTCTTTAACGGCACGATCCTCATCCTTGCTAATCTGATCGTGGACATCCTGTACGCCGTCATTGACCCACGAGTTCGGTTGGAGTAAGAAAACCCGGAGGAATCCTCTATGAGCCTGAACCAGAGTTCGGAATTCCCCCCACTGCGGAAAATCGGCTGGCTGGAACGGTTGTTGGGTCCGGATAACTATCGTGCCCTGCGGGCTTTGGTGACTACTCCGGCTGCCATTGCAGGGCTGATTCTGCTGGTTCTTTTCGCCATCGTGGCGATCGCGGCCCCGTTGATTGCCCCACCTGTGAACCCCAGGGACCCCTATCGGATCCCACGGGACGGCTTCAGCCCGGACCCCCGCCCTATGGGTTCAGAGTGGAAACGCAATCCCCCGCCGCTGCCTTTCTGGTGGAAGTTCGTTATGAAGACCGACCATTGGGTCCATATCCTGGGCACCGCCAGCGGTCAGTGGGATATTTTTTACGGAGTGATCTGGGGAACCCGGACCGCCTTTCGGGTGGGGATCACGATTACCCTGGCTACGCTGGCGATCGGGGTCCTCGTGGGCTCTATTGCGGCCTACTACGGCCGGATTATAGACAATATCCTGATGCGGATTGTGGACATTTTCCTGACCCTGCCGTTCCTGATGGCCGCTCTGATTCTGGCGACCATCCTGGTGCCCCGCTTTGGTAAAAGCATCTATCCCGCGATGATCGCTCTGATCGGCTTCGGCTGGATGGGGTACGCACGATTGATCCGGGGCGATATTCTTTCCATAAAAGAGCGTGAATATGTGCTGGCAGCCCGGGCGGTGGGGGCACGGGACTACCGGATTCTCTTCCGCCACATCATCCCGAACGCGATCTTCCCTACCCTGGTAGTCGCTTCTATGGATATCGGTTCCTACGTGTTAAGTTTCGCTGCGCTGGCTTTCCTGGGAATCGGGGTGGAGATCGGATACGCCGACTGGGGGCAGTTATTGAGTTTTGCCCGTAACTGGATCACCAGCCTGGCGGACTACTGGTACATTGTGGTGTGGCCTGGTCTTGCGCTGGTATTGTTTGTCCTGGCCTGGAACCTGGTGGGTGATGCCCTCCGGGACGCCCTGGATCCCAGAATGCGAACGGTCCGGCGGTAAGCAGGAGGTTCCGGAAGGGGGGGCGGTCTACGGGCAGGCCGTCCCCTTTTTTCACGCCTCACGTCTCACGTCTCACGTTTCACGTCTCACACCCTATGACCTCTGTCCAATCCTTCGCCGAACGGCTCATCGCCAATGTGGAGCGGGTTATCGTCGGCAAGCGGGAGGCCGTGGAACTGACGGTCATCGGCCTTCTCTGCCAGGGCCACCTGCTCATTGAGGACGTCCCCGGCACGGGCAAGACCATGCTGGCCCGGAGCATCGCCCGCTCCCTGGGCTGTTCCTTCAGCCGCATCCAGTTCACCCCCGACATGCTCCCCAGCGACGTCACCGGCGTCTCCATCTACAACCAGGCCACCCGACAGTTTGAGTTCCGCCGCGGCCCCATCATGGCCCAGATCGTCCTGGCCGACGAGATCAACCGGGCCACCCCCAAGACCCAGGCCGCGCTGCTGGAGGCGATGGAGGAGCGGCAGGTGACTGTAGACGGGGTAACCTATCCCCTGCCCCGTCCCTTCATGGTGCTGGCGACCCAGAACCCCATTGAGTACGAGGGAACCTTCCCCCTGCCGGAGGCGCAACTGGACCGCTTCTTCCTGCGCATTCGCCTGGGCTACCCGACTGCAGAGGACGAAATCCGCATTCTGGAGCGCCAGCAGTTCCGCCATCCGATAGAGACGCTGGAACAGGTGGCGACGGTGGAAGAACTGGAGGCGGCGCAGGAAGCGGTCAAGGGGGTCTACGTGGCCCCCGCGCTGAAGCGGTACATCGTGGACCTGGTGCGTCGGACGCGGGAGCACTCCGACCTCTACCTGGGAGCCAGCCCGCGCGGGAGCCTGACCCTCTATCGGGCCGGGCAGGCCCGGGCGGCCATCTTCGGGCGGGACTTCGTCCTCCCGGACGACGTGAAGGCGCTGGCTCTCCCGGCCCTGGGCCACCGGCTGATCCTCGGCCCCGCCGCGCGGATGCGGGACGTCGCCCCCGAAGAGATCCTGCAGGACCTGCTGGAGCGGGTCCCTGTGCCCGGCGGCGACCTTCGGCCGTGAACTCACAGGTCAGCCCCTGCAATGGTTTGTCATATTTTTGAACCGCAGGGCCTACCTGGCGTTGCCCCCCGGTTTTCTATCCGCCGGGCAGTGGTATACTGGACTTGGATAAACCGCCGGGATGTAAGCCGAAGCCGAAATTCATTTCGGCCTACAGGCCATCCACACAGATGTAAGCCGAATTTCATTTCGGCCTACAGGCACCCATATATATGGGCATCGGCAAATGGATAAAACCCGCATATGTGGCACAGGCAGGTGCCTGCCCTGGCCCTTTCAATTTGTCCAAAGTCCAGTGGTATAATGACGTAGAACAAAACCGCCTGGTTCATTAGCGGCCAGGCCACTCATCCGAGGCGAAGATGGCGCTGGTATCCGTTGCCGAATGTCGGACGTATGACTCTGAGGCCGTACGGCGCGCGCTGGAAGCAGCGCTGGCCCCTCTGGGAGGCATAGGCCGCTTCGTCCGGCCGGGCATGCGGGTGCTCCTGAAGCCCAACCTGGTCTCCGCAGCCCCCCTGGAGCAGGCGGTCACCACCCACCCGACGGTGGTTCGGGCCGTCGCCGAGATGGTCCGGGAGGCCGGCGGTACGGTCTGGATCGGGGATTCCCCCGCCGGGCCCGCGGGCCGGGAGGTCCGCCTCTGGCACCGGACCGGCATGGCCGACGTCGCCGAAGCGACCGGCGCGCGGCTGGTTCCCTTTGACCGCTCCGTCTGGCGGCAGGTGGACGACCGGGGGTATCCCATCGCGGCCCCTGTCGTAGAGGCCGACCTGGTCATCTCACTGCCCAAGTTGAAGACCCATACCCTGACTCTCTACACGGGCGCGGTCAAGAACGTCTTTGGGACGGTGCCCGGAACGCGCAAGCGGGAGATCCACTTTCGTGCCCCGGGCCTCCCCGATTTCAGCCGGGCGCTGGTGGACATCCTGGAACTGGTCCGGCCCCGGCTGACCATTATGGACGGGGTGTGGGGGCAGGAGGGGAACGGGCCCGGCTCCGGCGGGACGCCCCGACTCTACGGGTGCCTGGCAGCGTCGGAGGACCCGGTGGCGATGGATGTGGTCCTCTCACGGGCGATGGGGTGCCGTCCGGGGGATGTGCTACATGTGGAAGAGGCGGCCCGGCGCGGGCTGGGTGTGGGCGACCCGGCGGAGATCCAGGTGGTCGGCGACGCGCATGGGCTGGACTTCGGCCCGGTCCGCCTGCCGGGGGTTCAGCGCTGGCTGCGATTCCCCGTTCCCCGGTGGCTGGCGGCCCCTCTCCGGCGGGCGACGCGCCGTCGCCCCTATCTGGCCGATCCGGCAGCCTGCATCGGATGCGGGCAGTGTGCGGAGGCCTGCCCCCAGGAGGCGATTACGCCGGGCAAGCCGCCCCGGTTTGACCTGGAGCGGTGCATCGGCTGTATGTGCTGCGCGGAGATTTGCCCCCAGGGGATTCTGACGCCCCGGTGGGGACGGCTGGCGAGCGTCTTCGGCGTCGTGGAGTAACGGCAATGTACGAGGAACTGGAACGGGTGTATGAGGCAATTCTGGACGTGCTGCGGGCCGGAAAGCCGGCGGCGGTGGCGACCGTGATGGAGGTGGCCGGGGCGGCCCCGCGCCACGCCGGGGCAAAAATGCTCGTCCTGGCCGACGGAACGACGGTGGGGACTGTCGGCGGAGGGGGGGTGGAGGCCCGGGTCGTTGAGGAGGCGAAGGCGGCCATCGCCGAGGGCCGATCCCGTGAACTTCACTACCGCCTGCGGGACCCCGAGCGCGGGGACCCCGGCGTCTGTGGCGGGGATATGCGCATCTGGATAGAGGTCCTGCCCGTCCGCCCAACGCTCCTCATCCTGGGGGCCGGGCACGTGGGGCAGGCGGTAGCCGAACTGGGGGCGTTTCTGGGATACCGGATCGTGGTGATGGACGAACGGCCCGATCTGGCGACGCCGGAGCGCTTCCCCTGGGCTGAGGCCTGCATCACGGGCAAACTGGCGGAGGAGGTGGCCCGGTTCCCCTTTGGCCCGCAGACATATGTGGTGATGGTTACCCCCCACTACGAGTCGGATGCCGACATCCTGGCCGCGCTGATGCCCCGTTCCCCTGCCTATGTGGGGCTTATCGGGAGCCGCCGCCGGACCGCGCTGACGTTTGAGCGGGCGAAGGCGCTCGGTGTGCCCGAAGAGTGGCTGGGAAAGATCCACACCCCCATCGGGCTGGACATCGGTGCGGAGACGCCACGGGAGATTGCGGTCAGCATTCTGGCGGAGATTATCGCCGTTCAGAGGGGCAAAGCCTGATTCGGCTGTCGCATATGGAACAACGTTTCCCTGACGCCCTCTCCCGGCAGGAGGTCCGGCGCAGTTTTGCCCTGGGGGTCCTGAACGGAGCGCTCTTTGAGTTCGCCGAGCGGCTGATTGACCCCCCGCTGGTCCTGACCTGGTTCGTCAGCCGGTTGACCTCGTCCAACCTTCTCATCGGCCTCGTCTCTCCTCTGGGAGACGCAGGGTGGTTTCTGCCCCAGATTTTCATCTCCGGCTTTGTCCAGCGGATGCCCCGGAAGATGCCCAGTTATACCGCGGCGGCGGTTATTCGGGTCTTCTCCTGGATCTCGCTGGGGCTGGCGCTCTGGCTGGCGGACAATCCCGTCCTGCTTCTGGCGCTCTTTTTTCTGTTCTACACCATTGCCCGTCTGGCGGCTGGGCTGGGGGGGCTGGGCTTCTTTGAGGTGGTGGCGAAGACGATCCCGGCGGACCGGCGGGGGAGTTTTTTCGCCTGGCGCATGCTGACCGGTGGGCTTTTGGGGCTGGGGGCCGGCTGGGTCACGCGGGCGGCGCTGGAGCGGTTTCCTTTCCCCCAGGGGCACGCGGTGCTCTTTTTCCTGTACTGCCTGATAGCGACGCCCGCGATGGTGGCTTTTATCATCATTCGGGAGCCGCCAGGCATAGCCTCCCCGCGAACGGTCACTCTGGGGGAGCAACTGCGGCGGGCTGGCGTTTTCCTTCGGAATGACCCCGCCTTCCGGCGGTATATGGCCGTTCGGACCGCGCTGGGGCTGGCAGGGATCGCGCTGCCATTCTATGGCATCTATGCCAGGAACGTCCTGGGGGCGCCGGAGGGGATGGTCGGGGTCTACATCGCCGCGCGGGTGGCTGCACAACTGCTCTCCAATCTGCCCTGGGGCTGGGTCAGCGACCGACAGGGGAATCGGCTGGTGATGCTCTGGGTGAGCCTGGGGAGCGGGTTGATCTCGCTGATAGCCCTGGCGCTGGTTGTGGGCGTCTCCGTTTTCTCCCCCCAGGGCGCTTTTCTCCCCTACCTGGTCCTCCCCCTTTTCCTGTTAGACGGCGCCCTGCGCCCGGCCGCGGCGCTGGTGGGCAACAATTTCCTGCTGGAACTGGTGCCGGAGACGGAGCGGCCGCTGTATCTGGGATTGGCCAACACGCTCATCGGCATCGTGGTGCTGGTCTCTGGCCTCGGGGGGCTGATCGTGGACCTGCTGGGGTTTGCGGGGCTTTTCGGGATTTCCACGTCGCTGGCGCTGCTGGCGTGGTGGTGGGCCAGGGGCCTTCCGGACCCCCGGGTCTCCGGGATGGGGTGACCCCCTGGATGTTTGCAGGCCCGTAGCGTGCCGATAGAGATCTCGCGCTAAGCCGTATGGCAGAGCCGTTCCAGGTCCTGAAAGAAGGCCGCCGCCGTGGTCGTTCTCGCCAGGTCGGTGACGTTGACCCAGAGTGTCAGGTGCGGGTCCTCTTCCTGCAGGATCAGATGCCGCAGGTGGGGGCCGTAGCGCTCCAGCCAGGGCTGTAAAACGGCCATTCGCCGGGGTTTGCCGGGTTCCCGGAAGGCCATGACCAGGCCATGCGGCCCTTTCTCCTGATGCCAGGAGAGCAGGGGAGGCACGAGGACCTGGCTGGGGGGACCGACATGGAGCGCGCCTTTCTCCGGCGTGCGGCAGGTTGCCTTCAGGATCAGCGCATCGCGCTTCCCCTGAAGGCGGTCGGCCAGCCACAGGATCGGGATCTCCCGATTTTCCAGAAGCAGGGTGACTTCCATCCGCCGGAAAGGCGGGCGGGCCTGGTGGACCAGGATGCGTGCGCCGGAGGCCGGGGAGCCCAGCCAGCCGCCCTGCAGGCTCTCTCCCCATTGTTCCAGCCCTCTTTCCGCCCAATCCCGCAGCCGCCTGCCCTGCCGCCGGTTATAGAGGTGGCCCGCGAGATACCACAGGAACAGGAAAGCCGAGAGGGCGATAACCGCGATGCTTCCGGGGCTCATCGGGGGCGCACCATCCTTCGGGCCAGGTCCAGAGCCTCTTCCCGGGTCCGGACAGAGCCATCGGCCTGAGCCTCCTGGATCGCTTCCAGCAGCCGGCCGATCTGGGGCCCTGGGGATAGGCCCAGTTCTCGGATCAGGTCGTCTCCGGTGACCAGGCGGGGGAGTCCGGCCTGGGCGACCCGCTGGGAGTGGTAGGTCAACAGGCGGCGGGCAGCCTCCAGCCGGCGGCTCCAGCGGTCCGGCTGGAGGTTCGGCCCCCAGATGGAAAGGTGGTCCGCCAGGGCCAGCAGGACCACTTCCACGCCCGAATCGCCGGTCGCTTTGAAGAAGCGGTAAGCCGCGCGGCCGGTCACGCCGCCGGGCGCATCGGCCAGGTTAGAGGGTCGGAGATGAGCCCGGATGATTTGGGCGACGGCGTCCGTCTCGGCCCGGCTGAAACGAAGGGCCTGCATCCGGTCCGTCGCCAGCCGCGCTCCAACGTGTTCGTGGCCGTAGAAGTGGAGGGCCACTTTGCTTTCCCCCGGAAGGGCCTCCTCCGTGCAGGTCATGGGTTTCCCCACGTCGTGGAGCAGGGCGGCGAGCATGTAGAGGGTCCGCCGGTACCGGCGGAGCCCCACTGGCTGGCGCAGGTGTTCGGTCAGCAGGGGGGCGAAGGGTTCCAGGGTCTCCCGGAGGTCGTCCCAGGCCCACGCCGGCGCATCCACGTAGAGGGTCCCCAGTTCGCCGCGAACGGCGCCGATCAGGTGCAGGATGTTCTCGGCGGCTTCCACCGTCATCAGGGTGTGCCACCAGACGTTGAACCGGTGGGGCGGGGTCTGGGGCTGGTCACGGAGGGCGTCCACCTCCGGGATGATGGAGTCCATCAGGCCCAGTTCTTCCAGGACCTGGAGGTAGTAGGCGACGAAGGAGGCGTTCAGGATGCGGACGAGTTCGTCCCGGATGCGCTCCGGGGACGGGCGGGCGAGGTGATGGGCCCGCTCAGCGATCCACCGGGCGGTCTGTTCCTCCAGCCGGAACCCCAGTTCCGCGGCGAGGCGGACGGCACGCAGGAGGCGGAGGGGGTCGTGGTCAAAAGCCTCTGGCCCCACAGCCCGTATCAGGCGGGCCTGGAGGTCGGCCAATCCTCCCGTGGGGTCTATGAGTTCTCCCTCCGGCCCCACGGCCATCGCGTTGACGGTGAAGTCCCGTCCCCGGAGGTCGCTTTCCAGGTCGGGGCCCCGAAGGCGGGCGAAGTCCAGTTCTACCCGCCCGCCTTCCTGCCGGGCAACGACGCGCCCGGTGTCTCGTTCCTCGTCCAGCGGGTAGAAGGCGCCTTCCAGCGCATCGGCGACGGCGCGAGCCAGCCCCAGGGCGTCTCCCTCTACGGCGAAGTCCCAATCGTGGCGTTCCCGGCCAAGCAGCAGGTCCCGAACACAGCCCCCGGCCGGCCAGATGCGCGCGCCCCGGTCGGCGGCGATGCGCCGGACCACTTCCAGCGGCCATTCTGGTAGGCGGAGTTCTTTCATCACAATTGCATGATAGCCGGAAGGGGAAAAGTGTCAAGCGGGCAAAGTACTGGACTTTGGACAAACTGAAAGGGCCAGGGCAGGCCCCTGCCTGTGCCGCATATGCGGGTTTTATCATTTGCCGATGCCCATTATATGGGTGCCTGTAGGCCGAAATGAATTTCGGCTTACATCCGTATGGGTGGTCTGTAGGCCGAAATGAAATTCGGCTTACATCTGTGTGGGTGGCCCGTAGGCCGAAATGAATTTCGGCTTACATCTGTGCGGGTGGCCTGTAGGCCGAAATGAATTTCGGCTTACATCCCGGTGGTTTATCCAAAGTCCAGAAAGTAGCCACCTGTAACTAAACCGTAACATCTCCGCAACCCATTTCCAGACCTTCTGTGGTACGCTAAAACCATAAGCCGGATGTCTATCTCCTTTGGGATGGTCTCAGGAGCGAGGTATGAGCGAGCGCCGTGCGTTTCCCCCCGTCTCTGCCGCGAAGATGGAGCGGGTGTACCAGGTTCTGGCTACCCTCCAGCGGGGGGTCGGCGGCCAGTGGGCGTTGCTGGCGAACGGGCAGGGGAATATCATCGCGCAGACGGGGCTTGCCGAGGAGATGGTGACGGAGCGGTTGCTTCCGCTCATTCTGGAGGAGGCCTCTTTGACGTTGCAGATGGAGCGGAGCCTTGGCGATGGGACGGGGGTCAGTCTGCATCACTATGAGGGCGGACAGCGTCAGATTTATGTGGGGATTGCGGGGCCCCAGCCGCTGGTTCTGGTCGTGATCAGCCGGCAGGCGCCGCGGCGTTTGGGCGTGGTGTGGCTTTTTCTGCGGCGGTCTCTCCATGAGCTGAGAGCCTTGCTGGAAGGGGATCCGGGAGCGGAGACAGACATTCTGACGGCAGACCAGGCCCGCGCGCTGGGCCTCTGGGCCGAAGAGTGAGAACGGGGGTGGGCATGCTTCCCGGATGGAAGAATTTGCTGGTCCGGTTGGGGACGGGGAAGATGGGTGTTCCCAATATTTCTCTGGTCGGCCGGTACGGGGAACGCGCGCGGGTGCAGTATTTGCGAAGATTCTTGCGACGGGCAGGCTACCGGAGCCGGGTTCTGCGTCGGGCGCACGGATAATACAGTTGCGGCATCCAGTACCTTGTCGTGGTGTGGCCTCGCCTCACCCCCGCACAGGTGCTAACTGCAGGGGCGTGCGAAGGCGGCTGGCTGCCCCGGATGCCGACCCAGGTCGCCCGCCCTGGGCCTTCGGCTCGTAGCGCAAGATTTTGCAACTGGAGCAACATTTTGCGAGTTGACATTTTTCACAATCCGGTTATAATGTTCCTGGAACGGGTACAACTGGATAGCGCAACGCGTTGACCGGGACGAGTACTGGCCTGGGAAGGCTTCAGAGAGGGAGGGTCGGAGGCTGTGAGCCCTCCCGCCGGACGGCCGGGAAAACCCCCCGGGAGTGGGCCCCGGAAAGGGGAAAGAAGAATCAAAGAATCTTTGATTCTCCCCGAGTATGGGGCTCCGGGCAGGCCCGTTACAGCCACAGAGGGCGGTCGGTGGGCCTCATTGGTGCGCCGACCGAACCTGGGTGGAACCACGTGGGAGATGAACCCCCGCGCCCCAGGGCGTGGGGGTTTTTCATTATACCCTTGTATCCTTGTTTCCTTGTATCCTTTACTTAAGGGAGGCAGACATGTCCGAACACGCACAGAACGACCACCTGCTGCGCATCCGCCACTCAGCGGCGCACGTGATGGCCCAGGCCGTCCTGGAGAAATTCCCGGCGGCCAAACTGGGCATTGGCCCGGCGATTGAGACCGGCTTCTACTACGACTTTGACCTGCCCCGCCCGCTCACCCCGGAGGACCTGGCGGAGATTGAGGCCCGCATGCGGGAGATCATCGCCGAGGGGTACGACTTCGTCTACCAGGAAATCAGTGAGGAGGAAGCCCGGCGTCTCTTCGCCGACCAGCCCTACAAACTGGAACTGATAGAGGGGATCCTGGCCGGCGGGGTGGACGAGGACGGTAACCCCACCGAGGAGCGCCCGGTCCTCTCCATTTACCGCCACGGCCCCTTCGTGGACCTCTGTCGGGGCCCGCACGTCTCCAACACCCGCGAGATCAACCCGGACGCGGTCAAACTGCTCAGCGTCGCCGGGGCATACTGGCGGGGCGACGAACGACGCCCTATGCTCCAGCGCATCTACGGCACCGCCTGGGAGACGCCGGAGGACCTGCAGGCCTACCTGGCCTGGCGGGAGGAAGTGGAGCGGCGGGACCACCGACGGCTGATCAAGGAACTGGACCTCATCAGTTTCCACGAGGAGGGCGGCGCGGGGCTGGCCTACTGGCACCCCAAAGGCGGCCGCATCCGTCAGATCATTGAGGACCACTGGCGGGCCCGACACCGGGAGGGCGGCTACGAGATCATCTACACCCCCCATATCGGGCGCTCCATCCTCTGGGAACGTTCCGGGCATCTCCAGTTCTACAAAGACAACATGTACGCCCCGATAGATATTGAGGGCGTCCAGTACTACCTGAAGCCGATGAATTGTCCCTTCCACATCCTGATCTACAAGAGCCGAACCCGCTCCTACCGCGATCTCCCCCTCCGCTGGGCGGAACTGGGGATGGTCTACCGCTTTGAGCGGAGCGGCGTTCTCCATGGCCTCCTGCGGGTGCGTGGATTCACCCAGGACGACGCCCACATCTTCTGCACGCCGGAACAGATAGAGGACGAGATTCTGGGGGCGCTGGACTTCAGCCTGAGCCTGCTGCGGGACTTCGGCTTTGAGGAGTACCAGATAGAGTTGAGCGTGCGCGACCCCCGGACGCCGGAGAAGTACGCTGGCCGGGACGAGATGTGGGAACAGGCGGAGCGCTCCCTGGTCAAAGCGCTGGAGGCCCGCAACCTCCCCTACAGGCGCATGGAGGGCGAGGCCGTCTTCTACGGGCCCAAAATTGACATCAAAATCAAGGACGCGCTGGGCCGGGCCTGGCAGTGCACGACCATCCAGTTTGACTTCAACCTCCCGGAGCGGTTTGACCTCACCTACCGGGACCGGGACGGGCAGGAACGGCGGCCCTATGTGGTCCACCGGGCGCTGCTGGGGAGCCTGGAGCGGTTCTTCGGTGTGCTGGTGGAACACTACGGGGGTGCGTTCCCGGTCTGGCTGGCGCCGGTGCAGGCGGTGGTCATCCCCATTGCCGACCGGCACGTGGACTATGCCTGGGAGGTGGCGCGGCGGCTGAAGGCGGCCGGCCTGCGGGTGGAGGTCAACGATTCCTCCGACCGGATGCAGGCCAAGATCCGGGACGCGCAGTTGGAGAAGATCCCCTATATGCTCATCGTCGGCGACCGGGAGATGGCGGCAGGAGAGGTCAACCTGCGCCGTCGGGACGGGGAGGTGCCCGGCGCGATGTCCGTGGAGGCCTTCATCGCGATGGCCCAGGAGGCCGTTCGGGAGCGGCGGCTCCTGTAGGGAAGGGGGGTGCTGGGGAGCGGCGGCGGAGCCACCGTCCCCCCAGCGCCCCCCGGGCCGGCCGCCCGTCAGGGCGTCGGTGTGACGGGGACCACCGTGATAGGCTGAACTATCTCCGGGGAGGACTCCGGGGCCTCCGCGGCAGGCGTGGCCTGCAGGAAGATGACCTCCCGGAAGCCGAACCCGCGGATGAATCGGTCCAGGTAGGCCTGCGCGTTGCGCTCTGCCGTCTCCAGGATGCCGTCGGCCAGGGCCGCGTTCAGGATCTCCCGCTCCGCGGCCTGCCGGGCCACCGTCTCCAGGTTCGGGTTGAGGCCGAAGAGCCCCGTCCGTCGGTCGTAGACGTAGGATTTCTCATTGTCCAGGGTGTAGACGAAGACCTCCGGCGGCGGAAGGACGACGATCACCCGGTCGTCCGGCGTAACGGTAATATCCGCCTCCCCGATCTTCCCCAGGTCCACCCCTGCGATGACCCGCCCATGGGCGACGAAGAGGAGTTTATCCCCCAGGAGGAAGGCCAGCGCTCCCTGCCCCGTCTCCGCGGTGATGACCTTCTCCACCGTGTAGACGACGGTCTCCAGCCGGGCAAGGCTCCGCACCTCCCGCACAATGGTTGCCGGGCTGGGGCGGATGGTCGGGGTAGGATGGAAGAGGTCTTCCACCTGCTGACCCAGCGTTCTTCGGGCCGCCTCGGTGGGGCTCAGACGTGCCCGGATGTCCGGCAGAAGCCAGAGAATCAGGGCGAGCAGGAGCAAAAATAACGCGATGTTGAGCAGGGTTGAGCAACCGGAACGAGACATTCCAGACCTCCTTCTATGCCTGTTCGTCGGCCGCCTGGAGCAGGGCCAGCAGGTGGTCCTCTTCGCTCTCCACAACCAGGAGTTTCTGATGGTGACGGCGGATCAGCGAGGCTGTCCGCGCAGAGCATCCCGCGGCCTCTGCCCACCGTGCGCCCAGTTCGGCATGGGCCCGGTATAGGGCCAGGTAGTCCCCCGGCCGGACCGAACCCTGAAGGTGGGAAATTCTCTCTATGCTCTTCTCCACCGGCGGGGAGAGGCGCTCCAGAAGCCGGGGAGCGAAGCGTTCCAGCAGGACGACGGCAACCCGGACCCAGATGGGCGGTGTCCGGAGCGCCTTGCCCACGTCGTGCAGCAGCGCGGCGGCCAGCAGGTCGGGGGATTGAACGCCCTGCTCCTGCAGCAGCCGGTAGACGGCCCACGCGTGGCGTCGGTCCGCCGCGGACATCCGTTCAAACAGGGCCCGCTGGGCGGGAGTCAGCACTTTCTCAATCCCTGCGGAGTCCTCCCGAACCAGCGGAGCGGCCAGCGCGTGGAAAAACTGGCGGGCCCGGTAGACGATCCGGGAGACGTTCATCCGGTTTCCGGTCGGATAATGCCTCGCTCTATCCGGAAGAGGGTGGCCCGCGCCCGAAACTGCGGGGAGAACATCTCCGGGTCGGTGGCGGTGAGCACGGCCTGCTCCACCTCCTCCACGCGGGCCAGGAGAAGGGCCCGCCGATCCTCATCCAGTTCCGCCAGGACTTCGTCCAGGAGCAGGACGGGCGACTCTCCGGTCGTCTCCTGCATCCAGGCCAGTTGGGCCAGTTTGAGAGCCAGGACCGCAGTTCGTTGCTGGCCGCGAGAGCCGAACACCCCCAGATCCACATTCCCCACCAGGAAGCGCAGGTCGTCCCGATGGGGCCCGGTCAGGGTCATTCCCCGCTCTATTTCTTCCCTCCGCCTCTGGCGAAGGCGCTGCAGGAAGGCCTGCACCAGGTCCTCTTCGGAGACGGCAGGCGGGGGGCCCTCCGGCTCCTCCAGGCCCAGGCTCATCTGGTAGGTCAGTGCAGGGGGATGGGCAGGGTCAAAGTTGGGCCGATACTCCAGGCGCAGCCACTCCCGGTCTCCGGTCAGGCGGGCGTGGAGGGGCCCGGCGAGCCGGGAGAGGGCTGCGATGAGCCGCCGTCGTCCCTGGGCGACGGCTACCCCGCTTCGGGCCAGCCGCTCATCCAGCGGGTCCAGTTGTGCGGGGTCTCCGCCCTCCTCCGCCAGGTGGCGCAGAAGGGCGTTGCGCTGGCGCAGGGTCTCCGTGTAGACCTCCAGCGCAGCCGCGTAGGCGGGGTCCACCTGGGAGAGGGTGGCGTCCAGGTAGGCCCGGCGGCCCGCCGGTTCCCCGCCCACCAGGTCCACGTCCTGGGGCAGGAAGAGGACGACGTTCAGGCCGTTCGCCAGGTCCCGCAGCCGCCGGGGCTGCCGATCTACCCGCACGCTTTTCTGGAAGCGCAGGGTCCCGTTGCTGATTCGGGTCAGCGCCAGGGCGACGGAGATCTCCCGGACCTCCCGGCTCCGGACGACCTCCGCCCGCAGGTGGGCGTAGGCCAGCCCCTGTTGCTCCGCCACCCAGTTGACCATCTGGCGGTCCGTCGCCGTCAGGGGAGAGCGGCCGGTCGCCAGGACATGGATGGCTTCCAGGAGAGAGGTCTTGCCCTGCGCGTTGCCGCCGATCAGCAGGATAGGTCCCCGAGACCATGCGATTTCCAGGCGAACGTAGTTGCGAAAGTTCTCCAGGCTGAGCGCGCGAATGTACATCGGGGATATTGTAGCAGGAAAAGGGGAGTAGGGCAACCGCTCGCGGTTGCCCACTCAATACCCGGGTGCAGGGGAGCGCGCCGGAAAAGAAAGGGGCGGGCGACGAAGCCGCCCGCCCCGCTCCGCCACCGACCCTATCGCACTGGCCGGAAGTAGCGGATGTCGGTAATGCTGCCTCTTCGCTCCGCAGGGTCCTTAAAGACCGCCTCCACGCACATCCCGATGCAGACTTCCTCCGGGTCCACCTCCCCCAGGTCGTGGACCAGCCCGCCGTCGGTGCCGTCTATCTGGATGAAGGCGACGACGCGGGGTTCCGGCAGGAGGTTGCCGTCCAGGTCCAGGTGGACGACGGTGAAGGTGTGGACCCGGCCCGTGGTCGGCACCTCCATCCAGTCCTCCAGATGGGCGAAGCACCGCTCGCAGTAGAGTCGGGGTGGGAAGTAGACCACGTCGCAGTGGGGGCATCGGACGGCCCAGAAACGGCCGTGGTCCTTGATCTCCCGGAAGAACCGCTCCCCCGCGATGCCGACGGTGTAGCGGCTGGAGATGGGGATCTCCCCTTCCCATGTGCGGACTTCGTGCATGTGTTGCAGTCGGTAGAGCAGCCCCATGACGGCCCCCTTTCATGTGATGGGCTTGAAGTAGCGGATGTCGGTGATGGCGCCGACCCGCTCCTGCGCGGGTTTCCAGACCGCCTGGACCCGCATCCCGATCCGGACGTCCTCCGGCTTCACCTCTCCCAGCAGGTGGAGGATGCCCATCCCCGGCGACGCGCCGTCTATGGCGATGACGGCAGGGATGAGTGGATGCTCCAGCCGCACCATATCCCAGCGGACATAGCAGATGGAGAAGGTGACGACGGTGCCGGTATCCTGCAGGGGGACGAAGCCGTCTATCGGGACGAAGCAATCCTGGCAGAACATCCGCGGGGGTACCAGAACGCGTCCGCAGTTGGGGCAGTGGACGCCGACCAGCCGGCCGTTCTTCAGTTCGGCCAGGTAGCGGCCGATGGCAATGCCGGCGTCCCAGGCGTAGCGGGCCTGGGGGGTCCAGGTCTCGTAGAGCACCCGCCCGGTTTCAAAGTCCTGCTCGCTGAGGTATACGGTATCGTAGACCCACTCTTTCATGGTGTCCTCCCGGAAGTTTTCCCGATGACAGTGCTCTCCATCCGGCGGATGTAAGCCTCCACGTCGGCCAGGAAACCCGCGAAATCGGTCTCCTGGCACGGCTGATGTTCATCCGGTGCGCCGAAAAATGAACGCCTCTGTACCCCACACGTCCTGCTGGAGGTACACGCGAACGCTCAGGATGTCCTCGTCCATATCCCGGACAACGTAGGATTGGACAAGGGCACAGCGCTTGCAGGCGGTCACGATGCCCCTCAGAATCTCCACCGTTGTTACCACAACCATGCCTGCAGGTCCTCCAGCCGTTTCCGACGGGTGACCAGAGCCTCCCACTCCAGGAAATCCCGCTCTGTTTCGTAGGTATAGTACTCCGGTTTATCCTCGCTCTCCCATCGCTCCCGATATTCCTCAAAGGACATTCCGTATTTGTCCTCAAAGGCTTTCAGGGCCGCCGTGACTTTTTCCAGGCGGTAGGCGATGGCATCCCGGAGAACCAGAAAGAGCGCCGATTCGGGTCTGGGCTCTCCCGTCAGTTCGGTCAGGACCGTCGTGGCGCTTTTGGGTAACCACAGGGACATGGTTCACCTCCAGCATCCCGTGTCGGGTGGGGGTCGCCGGCTCCCCCTGGGATGGTTCCCGGCCCTCAGGATACCCCCAGTACGATGACGGTTCCGACCTGCATGAGGTCGCCCCAGGCCTGGGCGACGCCCCGTTTGGGCTGGCCGGGCACCTGGCGGGCGCCGGCCTCGCCCCGCAGTTGCCAGAAGATCTCCGCCACTTTCATCAGCCCGGCAGCGGCGATGGGGTTGCCCACGCCCAGAAGCCCCCCGCTGGGGCAGACGGGGAGGTCGCCATCCCGCTGGGTGATGCCCAGCGCGGTCGCCTCCGCAGCCTTCCCTTTGTCAAACAGCAGCAGCCCCTCCAGGTGGTGGAGTTCCTTGTAGTCAAAGGGGTCGTAGGGCTCGGCGATGTGGATCTGCTTGCGCGGTTCGGTGATGCCGGCCATCTTGTAGGCCATCCGCGCCGCCTCCTCCACGTAGGTGGGGTAGGAGAGATCGCGGTTGGTCCAGTAGGCCGTATCCAGATTCCAGCCGACCCCTTCCACCCAGACGGGCTTGCTGGTGACCCGGCGGGCGACGTGCTCGGCGGCCATCACGATCGCGACGGCCCCGTCGGTCACCGGAGAGACGTCCAGCCGCTGGACGGGCCAGGCCAGCACCTCGGAGTTGAGGACGGCCTACACCGTGAGGTTGGGCGCGCCCAGGAGCGCGGCGGGATGGTCGGCGGCGTTGCGTTTGTTCTTCACCGAGACCAGCGCGATGTCCCGCTTGGAGAGGCCGTAGCGGGTCATGTAGGCGTTCATCTCCAGGGCGAAAATCCAGAGGAGGTTCGGCCCCAGGGCCCGCTCGGTGATGTTGTCAAAGATGGTGATGAACGCGCCCTGGGGGTGGGGCTGGCACGAAGACATCTTTTCCTCGCAGACGACCAGGACAGTGTCAAAGATGCCGCTGGCAACATGATACCAGCCCTGGATGGCGGAGAAGACGCCGGTCCCGCCGCCGACGGAGCCGCGGATGACCGGCTTGCCCCAGGCCCC